>NZ_BBRU01000034.1:0-1316 GCF_001431085.1 Candidatus Symbiothrix dinenymphae | reverse complement strand
CCACGGAGCTGGCCGGATTGGAGGGGCCCGGCTTGCCGAGGGGCGACTGGTCCCCGAACCTCCCGTCGCTCAGGTGGTCGGCGCCCAGCAGGCGCTCGAAGGCGCCGGCCGCATCCGTGGGCTTGCCGAAGTGGCGCATCAGCGCGGGCACCAGCACATCCTGGATCAGCGTGGACTTGCCCGAGCCGCTGACGCCGGTGATGGTGACCAGGCGCTGCAGCGGAAAGTCCACGTCGATGCCGCGCAGGTTGTGCTCGCGCGCGCCTTCGAGGATGAGGCGTGGCGTGGACTCGGTCACCATGCGCTTGAGGCCGAAGCCCACCTGCTTGCGGCCACCCAGGTAGGCGCCGGTCAGCGTGTCGGCATGGCGCAGGTCCTCGGGCGTGCCGTCGAACACGATCTGGCCGCCGCGCGCGCCGGGGCCGGGGCCCATGTCGATCATGCGGTCGGCGGCGAACATCACGGCCGGGTCGTGCTCGACCACGACCAGGGTGTTGCCCGCATCGCGCAGGCGCTGCATGGCCTCGGTGATGCGTTCCATGTCGCGCGGGTGCAGGCCGATGCTGGGCTCGTCGAGCACGAACAGGGTGTTGACCAGCGAGGTCCCCAGGGCCGTGGTCAGGTTGATGCGCTGCACCTCGCCGCCCGACAGCGTGCGGCTCTGGCGGTCCAGCGTGAGGTAGCCGATGCCCACGTCGCACAGGTACTGCACGCGCGCCATGATTTCGGCGTGCAGCATCTTGAGGGCCTGGGCCTCGCCGTCATGCAATGGGGCGTCGACTGCCGGCGCCAGCTGCTGGAAGAAGTCACGCAGCCGCACCAGGGGCAGCTGCATCAGGTCGTGCAGGCACAGGCCCGGCAGCGCGTCCAGCTGCTCGCGGCTCCATGCCACGCCCTTCGGCATGAAGCGGCGGTAGCGGCCTTCGTCGCCGGGCGGCAGCACGGCATCGGCGGCCTGCTTGCCGCCCAGGCGCCACAGCAGGCTTTCGGTCTTCAGGCGCGCGCCGCCGCAGGTGGGGCATTCGGTATAGCTGCGGTACTTGGACAGCAGCACCCGAATGTGCATCTTGTAGGCCTTGCTCTCCAGGTATTCGAAGAAGCGCTTGATGCCGTACCAGGTCTGGGTCCACTTGCCATTCCAGTTGGGCGAGCCGTCCAGCACCCAGCTTTTCTGCGCGTCGGTGAGCTTGGCCCAGGCCGTGTCGCGCGGAATGCCTTCGGCCTCGGCGTGGCGCATCAGGTCGTCCTGGATCTCCTTCCAGGCCGGTGTCTGCACGGGCTTGATGGCGCCCGTGTGCAGGGTGAGCTTGTCGTTG
>NZ_BBRU01000033.1:0-1321 GCF_001431085.1 Candidatus Symbiothrix dinenymphae | reverse complement strand
TTTTTTTCGATTTGTCGGATGAGTTCTTTGAGAATGTTTTCGGTCTTTTCCACTGCTTGTTGCGATGCTTTGGCATTGCGGGCGCCCTGATGCAGGTATGCCACCATAAATGCCGCATCCAGCATCCCCTCCTGCATCTTGGGGATGGTCACTTTCAGTTGATAATCTTGTATCGGGTCTTCCGCCGATTTGTTGAGCAAAACGGGATTCACCTGAAATGTCTTGTTGCCCTGTCCAATGTCAATTTTGTAGGGAAAAAACATCGGCGTATCGCAATGTGAATCAATAGTATAGATGCGCGAATGAATTTCTTTCACCTTTTGAAACAAAGCCGCTTCGGTGGTGAGTTCTCGGACGAGTTTTTTGTCGGGTTCGTACTCTGCCAACGCGCGATGTTCGGGATGCCATTGCACGGCGAGCAGAAACTGTTTGCCGACTTCCGGCTCAATCGCCTCCACAATGCCATCCTCTGCCCAAGCCACCGCTTTCATACCTTCAGCAATTTTGTCGACTGCCTGATGATGGAAGGAATTGACGGACAGAGTGCTCTTGTCAGGGGATTGCGGGTCAAGCCCGCAATGACAGACGATGTCATACAGCCGTGAATCGGGCGCGACACGCACTGTATGTGTGCCCACTTTTCGCTCCTCCTCTTGGCTGTGGTGGATTTTTGACTTCGGCACTTGCGATGGAATATCCTGGATGAGCGTGCCTCCAAGGGCAACATTCAGCACCTGCATCCCGCGACAAATGCCCAGTAGCGGCAGGTTGAGAGCCATCGCCTTTTGCACCAAATAAATGTCGTAACTGTCGCGTGCGCGGTCGTAATCGGTAACAGTCGGGTGCAGTGCTTCACCAAAAATCGGCGAAAAAATATCGCCGCCACCGGTCATAATCAAGCCGCTGAGGTGCGACAACAGCTCGTCCAGCAGAGCCGTATTCGCCGTCAGCGGAATCAACACCGGCGTTCCACCCGCCTGCACAACAGCGTTCACATACGCATCAGCCACACATGACATATTCTCTTTATGGTTGACAGACAATCCGATAAGCATAATCAGAAAAATAAAATTTCTAATAATAAACATCCGTTTTTTTGCAAAGTGCAAAGGTAAGTATTTTTTTTCCAACTGTATTGTTTATATCAAAAAATTGTTGTACCTTTGCACCCGAAAAAGTTATGAACAAGTTATGAGCAATATATGAACAGATTCTTCACATCAATCGCAATAGCATTGTTTGTCTGCAACACGGCTGTGGTGCAGGCATATAGCGGTGGCTCCGGCAGAGCGGGCGACCCTTATCGCATATCATCCCGAGC
>NZ_BBRU01000032.1:0-1327 GCF_001431085.1 Candidatus Symbiothrix dinenymphae | reverse complement strand
CCGCCGCGATTACACCCAAGCCGGTTACGCTCACAGGTTTTTCAGTCGATAGCAGAACTTACGATGGCACTACGAACGCTACCTTTAGCGGTACGGGCAATGTCGTTGGCATAGTTGAGGATGTCGGCGATGTGGTAACTGTGGAAAAAGGCACAGCGGCTTTTGCCGATAAAAATGCAGGACCGGACAAACCGGTCATATTTGACGGCTTCGCGCTCGCCGGTGCGCACAAAGATAATTACGAATTGGCAGCACAGCCTGTCGCTACGGCAACAATCACCCCTTTGCCTGTCGTGGTCACGCCGAACGATAATCTGAGTAAAACTTACAACACCGCCGACCCGCCGCTGACTTACACTTACAGTCCGGATCTGCTCGATGAGGAGGACCATTTTAGCGGCGTGCTCTCCCGCACCTCCAACGAAAAACCGGGGACGTATCCCATCAATCAAGGCTCACTGACTGCCGGCGGCAACTACGCTATCAGCATTGCAAATAAAGTCTTCACCATCATCCCGAAGAGCATTACCGCTTCAACGGTGACGGTGGCAAGCATCGCCGCTCAAAAGTACACCGGCAAAGAAATCAAACCGCTACCTAACGTGGTGGACGGCGGTCGCCCACTCACAATCAACACGGACTACACTCTAAGTTACAGCAACAACACAAACGAAGGGACAGCCACCGTAACCATAAACGGCAAAGGCAATTACAAAGATTCCCGAACGGTGGAATTTGAGATAACCACCAACACGGGCGGCAACACAGGCGGCTCAGGCGGCAACACAGGTGGCACAGGCGGCACAGGCGGCAACACAGGTGGCGCAGGTGGCAACACGGGTGGCAATACCAACGGCCACGCGATAGCTGTGTCAAATGCCGACAGCATCGGTACAGGCTATTACCTGGCACATTGTGAGGCTTTGGAGTCTGTTGTAACGGTTACGACCAAGACCTCTTCCACCGTATTGCACGAAGGTGTAAAAGGGAATCGCTTCACGGTTGATATTAGCAGAGGCGGACGTTATGTGGTCAAATACAGTATTGTAATAGCAAGAGACACAGCCAATTACAGTCTGACCATCGAAAGCCGAGCAGCGTTTGAGGATGTCGTGTCCATCCGGTACAACAATCTGCTGCTCGTAAAGGCAAACACCGGCTACGGTATAGTGGGTTGCGAATGGTATAAGGCGGACAGCAATGGCAAATGGGAGAAATTATCCTCCGAATTGTCCTATTCAGCAGGCAACAAGCGCACAGATATATTGGATGCCACCGCCGAGTATAAGGCACGCCTCATCACCGCCTCAGGCGACACCGTGGAAAC
>NZ_BBRU01000031.1:0-1340 GCF_001431085.1 Candidatus Symbiothrix dinenymphae | reverse complement strand
AAATTAAGTGCAAAATGAAATATAATTGGATGATATTGGCAGTCTTTTTTTCGCAAATGGTTGTTGCGCAGGAAAAAGTGCTCACTTTGGACGAATGTATCCAATATGCTATCGTGCACAATCCGCAGCGGACTCGGCAGGAGGCGCAGAATGCCATTTATAAACTCGATCGGTTGGAGGCGATTGGCGGATTTTTGCCTTCCGTGGGTGCAGGGACAAATGTGCGGATGAGTTTTGGTCGTCATACGGATGAAGAAACGAATGCCTACGTCAGTGATAATACTTTCAGCAATGCCTACGAAATTTATGCTTCTATGACTTTGTTTGACGGTTTTTCGAAAGTGTATCGGGCAAAAATAGCGCAAATCAACCGTCTGAAAGGCAACGAAGACTTGCAGGAACTCAAAGACAAAATTGCTTTCGAGGTAATGGAAATCTGTTTCAATGTGCTGTATTATAAGGGAACTGTGGGATTGGCGCAGCAGCAATTGGAAGAAAGTGTCGGTAATCTGAAAAAATTTCAACGGATGGAAGAATTGGGCATCAAATCCATTCCCGATTTGACTGAAATTCAAGCCAAGGAAGCGGAAGACCGTTTTTTATTGACCAAACAGACCAATCTTTACAATTTGGAAATCATCAAGTTAAAAGAAAAAATGAATTGGGCGGTAGAGGAAGATTTGCGCATCGCCGATTATGATAAAACGGTGTTGGCAAGCAAAGAATCGGAAAGTGCTTTTGACGTTTTTCAACAGGCATTATCGACTTTGCCCAAAGTATTGTCTACCGATAAATCATTGTCTATCAACGAGATACAATACAAAATTGCACGTGGACGGTTGTTTCCAACGTTGTCGGCGAGCGCAGGAATTTCTACCGGATTTTCGCGGTTGATGGACAGGGGCACTTATCTGTCGTTTTCGGAACAGTTGAAAGCCCGCGAAGGAAGTTATGTGGGACTGTCGTTGTCTATCCCGCTTTTCGACGGCTTTTCCCGGTCATCGGAAATGAAAAGAAGCAAACAGCGATTGGTGATTGCCAAAAGTGAGCATGAAGCAACACTCCGCCAAGTGTATCGAGAAATCGAACAAGCGGTGGTCGATGTCAACGGTTTGTCGGACGAATATGCTCACGCGCAGAAACGTACCACGGCGATGGTTAGTGCACATCGAATGAACCAACGGAAATACGAAGAGGGTTTGATAGATGCCATCGTCCTGTCCACAAGTTCTAATCGCCTGTTGCAGTCGCGCATCGAAGAACTGCACACGAATTTAAGTTATCAGTTGAAACACAAATTATTACAATATTATAAAGGAGAACTGTAATCTGTCATTGCG
>NZ_BBRU01000030.1:0-1346 GCF_001431085.1 Candidatus Symbiothrix dinenymphae | reverse complement strand
AAAAGCAGCAAGTAGTCATTTTAGTTGATGAATATGATAAACCCATCATCGACCATTTGAACGATTTGGAAAAGGCTGACAAAAATCGTGCCATTCTTCACGATTTCTATCAGGTGATGAAAGCCGCTGATGAGCATCTGCACTTCATATTTCTCACGGGCGTATCCAAATTCTCCAAAGTATCCATCTTTTCGGGGTTAAACAATCTGCGCGACATTACACTTGATGCCCGATTTGCCACTATTTGCGGCTATACACAGGCAGAGTTAGAATCCTATTTTGACCCCCATATTGAACAAATGAGCCAAAAGGAAGAACTGACCAAACAGCAAACAATAGAGAAAATTAAATACTGGTACGATGGCTATTCGTGGGATGGTGTTAATTTTGTATATAATTCGTTTTCAACATTGTTGCTTTTCGACATACAAGAGTTTAAAGACCATTGGTTTTCAACCGGTAGCCCCACGTTTATAGTTAATATTTTGAAAGAGCATAATGATGTGCAGTCGTTGATGGTGCCATTTCAGATGGAGGCTACAGACTTCGACAGTTTTGATATTCAGACGATAAACCCGCGCATATTGATGTTTCAAACGGGCTATTTGACAGTAAAAAAGAAGGAACAAGACCCGTTTGGTGTAACTATGCTCTACACGCTGGGTGTTCCCAACGAGGAGGTCAATCAGGCATTAACGCGCCATTTATTAGCCAATTATGCCGAAATTTCGTTGCCGGAAGTGAACGAGGGATGCCGACAAATGATGAGGCAACTTGTGTCGGGCGATTCGCAACAGTTTGAGCGTAGCCTGCAAGCCATGTTTGCGCGCATTCCCTACCAACTGTGGGGCAACGATGAAAAATATTATCATTCCATGTTGCTGCTGTGGCTGAATGCATTAGGCTTTAAGCCGGATGCCGAAATGTGCACCGATAAAGGGCGGATAGATGCCGTGTGGACGTGGCAGGAGCGGGTTGTGATTGCCGAAGTGAAATATGCTGCAAGTGATGGCGATAAAGACGTTGCAAGCGATGGTGGCAAAGACACTGCAGACAACGCCGCTACAATAGCCCAATTATTAGACACAGCATTGGCACAAATTCGCGAAGTCCGCTATTATGAGCGTTATGCGGGCGAGAACAAGCGCATCGCATTGCTGGGAGTGGCATTTGTGGGGAAAGAGATTGCTTGTCGGATGGAAGAATTATCAAATAATTAAAAAAAAACATTATGTTACAGGAATTACCTATTGGAATACAGTCGTTTGCGGATTTACGCAGCAAAGGCTATTTGTATGTCGATAAGACCCAAGTGATTCATCGCTTGATAACATCCGGCAAGCCGT
>NZ_BBRU01000029.1:0-1354 GCF_001431085.1 Candidatus Symbiothrix dinenymphae | reverse complement strand
GTTAAGTGCCTCTTCACGAGCTATTAATTCTCCCTCAAGACCGCCGTAATTTTCATAAAAAAACACCCGCCAACCTTTCCTTTCTGCAAGGTACGCATCACACATGTCATCCTTACCCGGATTTCCTGCCAAATCAATCCTGCCGCAAAGATTTGTAGGTAAAGCCTTAAATATGGCATTGATAGCTTTTGCCGATAACTCATTGTTGCCGCAAGACAATGTTTTTAATTTTGGGCTTTTGCTCACATCCAAACCGGTGAGCTGATTGCCGCTACAATCCAGGTAAGTTAAATTTTCTGCTATTGCGGTAATAGTATGGGATTCGGACTTTTTATAGGTGTGCTTAATATTGCGCTTGTTGCAAGGCGCAAATGTTTCGCTTGTGCCGTCTCCCCAATCTATGGTAAGACTTTGGGCAGTTATATTAGACGAAAATACCTTACCGGTAATGGTCATTGTAAACCCTTCACGAGCATCATTGCTGCTTTTCTTTCCGCATCCGGCAAGCATCAACAGGCTCGCGGCGGATAATAGCAAAACGTAAACACCACTTACATGCGATTTCATTGTTTTCACACCTTTTTCAATCCGTGACACATAAGATTTGTCCGCACCTTTCCGTCGGGCAAGTTCATTCTGCTTTAGACGTGCGTTTTTTCGTGCATCTAACAAAACCTGACCGGCATAAAATGCATAAGCATCTTCATCAAATTTTGCCCTTTCAGGTGTTCCGTGTGCGCCGTATTGCGCCGCCAACACATCACTGTAATTTCTAACCTTGTGGTCGTTTGTCTGCATAATATGCCTCCTTTATTTTAATTGCTTTTTCTATTTCGCCTACGGGCGTTTGTTGCGTTTTCTTTTGAAAACCATTGAATAATACAACTACATTGCCCTCATCAAAGATAAAAAACACTCGGTAGATATTGCTTTCGTATTCCAATCGTAATTCATACAAACCATCACGAATATGCTTGATAAATTTTGTTGGTAGCCTATCCTGTGTTTCAAGCAACGAAATGAGATAATTCATTTTGATAAGTTCCTTTGGCGACAAAGTTTCTATAAACTGCTCAAAATAATTGCCGTATGTCGTTATTATCCGTTTCACGGTGCAAAGGTACAACTTTTTTTGAATTATCAAACATCCAACATCGAAATTTTTCCATAGTGGGGCGGTTTTTTTTTCGCATCAAATTTATGATGACAAAGAAGACCGAAGGTCTTCAATCTACCCCGTATGGGGTACAATTTCGATAACCCCGTACAAGCGAAGCGCAGTGCGGGGTAGGGTGGTATCCTCCCCAAAATTTGATATATCCTCCCGATATTGCTCTTCCAAGGAACCTTGGCT
>NZ_BBRU01000028.1:0-1357 GCF_001431085.1 Candidatus Symbiothrix dinenymphae | reverse complement strand
CTGGTCTCAACTGTATTGGTCGAAAGACGATTCTGAAATGAGTACTACAGAGCCAAGCGGGCTGAAGTGGTTCTTTGTTCCAACTGCCTCAACTGCCCCGTCCGTAGTTGGAACATGGGTATTGGTTCACAATGAAGGATACGACAGCTATGATGGTGATACTTGGAATAACAATTACAATGTATCGGATGCAGCTTTAACAATGACCTTTAGAAATGATGGGACGTGTTCTGAAACAGAATCCCATGGTGGGGAGCCATCTACTATCACCGGAACATGGGAGTATAGTGGAGGAAAAATCAGCAGAACAGACGATAGAGATGGGCATGTGTCAATTGTTACTGTAACGAAACTCACAGACTCCGAGCTTACCATCGTAGTAGATGATGATGGCTATCATGACCAATTGGATTTTGAGAAAAGATGAAAAAAGGCTTTAGCCTTGTACACAACTTGAAAAAACCGTCCGAGAGCGCAAACTTTCTGGCGGTTTTTGATTTTTATTTGCGGCATTTTCATTATATGACTATCCGCAATCATACCACCTGGCTCTCGCTCCTTCTCCCGCAGGGACAGCACTTTATTAACCGTAGACTTTAGTCTACGGGGTTTTTCCCTAAATATAGTGAGTGCACCTCAAGAATTTCCCGCAAAATAGGGATTGTGCGCGTTACCGGAAGCCGATACCTTTGCAGCGTCAAATTTAAAGATAAAAATGATGCGTAAAAATGGTTTTCTTATTATGGTGCTGGTGCTGCTTTTCTGCGGGAGTGGGCAGGCGCAAAAATCGAAGTTCACGATTGGGGGTTATGGCGAGGCTGTGGCTCAACGGATGTTTTACAGCGACAATGTGCAACGCTATGAATACCCCGAAAGCAATAAAGAGGCTTCACACGGGCGATTCGACCTGCCTCATGTGAATATCCAGGTGGCTTACGATTTTGGGAAAGGCTGGAAAATGGCATCTGAATTGGAATACGAACACGGCGGCACGGGTGCGACCTACGAGATTGAACGCGAAGAAACGGGCGAATACGAAAAGGAAATCGAAAAAGGCGGCGAGGTATCGCTCGAACAGTTTTGGCTCGAAAAAACATTCTCCCAACAGGCGCACCTGCGTATGGGGCATTTGGTGATACCCATTGGACTGACAAATCGCCACCATTTGCCCAACGAGTTTTTTTCCGTCCTCCGCCCCGAAGAGGAAACCGCGCTCATCCCCTGTACGTGGCACCAAAGCGGCATCAGTTTTTGGGGAAGTGCCGCAAATTGGCACTACAACGCTATACTTATCGCCGGTTTGGATGCCGAGCGGTTCAACAATGCCAACTGGATACCGGGCGGCGCGACCTCGCCC
>NZ_BBRU01000027.1:0-1357 GCF_001431085.1 Candidatus Symbiothrix dinenymphae | reverse complement strand
GAAATACTTTAGGATACAATGTGTTAAGTCAAGCCGCAAATAATGCTATAACAAACACCATGTTCGGTAACGATTTAACTTGGGGTAGTGTGGCAGGAAGTCTTGCCGGTGGATTACTTGGTTCTGCTCTTCCTAATTTTAGTGCAATGGAAGGTGGAGCGTTCAAAAATGCGATGGCTGAAATTGGTTTTAACTCCGGCAGAGGAGCTTTGACCGGATTTGCATCAGGGTTAGTGCAAGCAGGAATTGATAAAAATCCGGATGCTATCTGGCAAAACACGTTAGGCGGTGCTATTGGTGGTGCAAGTAGTTCTATTATGAATATTGCAGCTTTCGGAGCGGCATATAAGCCTCATGATACATACTACTCGCATGACAGAGAAGGGCAAACTACATATCGAAAAGGTGGATTGCTTTTGAAAAATGGGGATGGTCTGACATGGGGACGTAGTTTAGGTGTAAGTGGAGAAGGAAAAAGGCTTGTAGAAACGGAAATTCATGAATCTACTCATATGTGGCAACAAAACAAAATGGGATTTGCTAATTTTTATGGTGAAACTATTAAAAGCTACGCTACGGAGTATTTGACAATTGGCAGCATAAAGTTGTTATATTACACTTGGGGTTCTTTAGAATGGCAAGCTAACCGAGTAAGCAATTATTATATAAAAACATTTATCATTAATATTCATTCATAGTATGTAAAAAAAGTTAAAAAAAAATATTTTGTTTTGTATAATTATTGTGTTTTTAGCTGCTTCTTTTTATGCATGCCTTGACATGATGCACTTCTCTTTGCGATTAAATGAAGAAAAGAAGTATCGATTGAATTGTAATAATAATCAAATTGAGTTAAGATTGACAGTAAATATGGGGTCTCATTACCAATTTTTGATAAAATCATTACAAGGTGAGTTTGATTTTTATACTGATAGCCTTAACATAATAACTCGTCCAACCGCAACAACAGTTTACAGTTATTTCAAATATGGGAAGAAGTCATTTTCAGGTCATCAAACCATTGAAAAGGGAAAAACATTAATTTGTTATTTTTCAATTTATGGCGATTATAGTTATGGAAGTCCAGGTTGTCCCGAAGAAATTCTCATTCCTCCAAGTGGGTTTATCATGTGTGATGATAAACCGTTGATAACCGATACAATTCGGATAAATATGAAACAATAAAGGACATTAATTACATTGCATTATGAAAAAAATACTTTTATCACTTTTTATGGTTATCTTCTGTATCAGTTGTATTATAAGCTGTCGCATTATATGGCCTCCTATGCAACATTTTCTTATACAGAATAAAACAGACCATGATATATATGTTTATCATATGGTTCCTTATTAT
>NZ_BBRU01000026.1:0-1386 GCF_001431085.1 Candidatus Symbiothrix dinenymphae | reverse complement strand
CGTGATTTCGCTGAATTTAACCGGTTTTTTCGTGCCCACGTTCTTGTCGGCAAAAGCTGCCGTGCCGGTGGTGATATCTATTTCCACTTTGCCGTCGTCCAACGGAATTATACCGTCTATCAGAACCCCTTCATACAGCACTGTGGCAGTGGTATCGCCATCATATACTTTGTCGCAGGCTGAAATGCCGGAGACCGTTACGGGCTTTTTCCGGATTGTTGCCGAATGGGTGGACTGAGCGGTTAGGACGTAATTGTCCTTTTGCGCACCTGCCAGCGTGAGGCCGGCAAAGGTAACCGGCTGAGTGCCTGCGGTGCTGTCATTAAACGCAACTGTTATGTTTGTGGCATCCACCGACACATCATCACCGTATATTTTGCCTGCAATCGTCGGCGTGCCGCTGTAAGTGGCAACTGTGGTGCCGTTGTAAACCGTATCATTGACTGAAATGCCTGTGAGCGTAACCGGCTTGGGGTTAATATCGCCGATTGTCGCAATCGGCAGACCGCTCAATGCGTAATTGTCGGCTACGCCCGGTTTGAACCTGATGACGGTCAGGTTTACCGGCTTGCCCGTGCCTTTGTCTTTGGTGGTGAAGGCTGCGGTAATGGTGGCGCAGTCATCGGGCAACAGCGTGTCACCGGATACAAACCCGCTCAATGTGAACGCATTAACGGTGGCGGTTGTGGTGCCATCGTAAGTTTTGGGGGCAATCGTAGCACTTGTCAGGATGAGTGGGGCGGCAGAAATATTCGCCGTAGAAGAAACATTGGAAGATGATAGCTTATAATTATCACTCTGCGCACCGGTGAGCGCAAAATCGCTAAATGTAACCTGTTTATTCGTGCCTTTATCTTTGCTGTTAAAAGTGCCTTCAACGCTTGTGGCATCTATGCTTACATCATCACCCGCAATCACCCCATTGAGAGTCGGCGTACCGCTGTAAGTGGCTGCTGTGGTGCCATCGTACAGTCTGTTGTTGGCAGAAATGCCCGTGAGGGTTACGGTTAGGGGCCTGATTGTGCCGCGTGCCGCAGGGAGGGAGGTGCTCAATGTGTAGTTGTTAGTCTTGACATTTGCCGTAAGCGTGACATGCGTCAGAGTTACCGGCTGGTCTGTGCCTGACACATCTTTGCTTTCGAACGTAGCGGCAGCGGTGTAGTCTGTATTAATCAGCAAGTTTTCTCCATTTTGCAGTCCATCAAATGTGACGGAGGAAACGGCGGCGTTTGTGCTGACTTCGTAATTTTTTGTGATAATCGCAGCCGAACTCACCGTGAGGGGTGCCTTGTTAATCGTTGCCGTTACGGCGGTGGGCTGTGCTTGCAGCGTGTAGTTGTTCTTATCCTCCCCTGTGAGCGCGAAACCGCTGAATGTAACCGTTTT
>NZ_BBRU01000025.1:0-1386 GCF_001431085.1 Candidatus Symbiothrix dinenymphae | reverse complement strand
CGTGATTTCGCTGAATTTAACCGGTTTTTTCGTGCCCACGTTCTTGTCGGCAAAAGCTGCCGTGCCGGTGGTGATATCTATTTCCACTTTGCCGTCGTCCAACGGAATTATACCGTCTATCAGAACCGCTCCATACAGCACTGTGGCGATGGTATCGCCATCATATACTTTGTCGCAGGCTGAAATGCCGGAGACCGTTACGGGCTTTTTCCGGATTGTTGCCGAATGGGTGGACTGAGCGGTCAGGACGTAATTGTCCTTTTGCGCACCTGCCAGCGTGAGGCCGGCAAAGGTAACCGGCTGAGTGCCTGCGGTGCTGTCATTAAATGCAACTGTTATGTTTGTGGCATCCACCGACACATCATCGCCGTTTATTTTGCCTGCAATCGTCGGCGTGCCGCTGTAAGTGGCAACTGTGGTGCCGTTGTAAACCGTATCATTGGCTGAAATGCCCGTGAGCGTAACCGGCTTGGGGTTAATATCGCCGCTTGTCGCAACCGGCAGTCCGCTCAATGCGTAATTGTCGGCAATGCCCGGTTTGAACCTGATGACGGTCAGGTTTACCGGCTTGCCCGTGCCTTTGTCTTTGGTGGTGAAGGCTGCGGTAATGGTGGCGCAGTCATTGGGCAACAGTGTGTCACCGGATACAAACCCGCTCAGTGTGAACGCATTAACGGTGGCGGTTGTGGTGCCATCGTAAGTTTTGGGGGCAATCGTAGCCCCCGTCAGGATGAGTGGGGCGGCAGAAATATTCGCCGTAGGACGAAAATTGGAAAGAGATAGCTGATAATTGCCACTCTGCGCACCGGTGAGCACAAAATCGCTAAATGTAACCGGTTTATTCGTGCCTTTATCTTTGCTGTTAAAAGTGCCTTCAACGCTTGTGGCATTTATGCTTACATCATCACCCGCAATCACGCCATTGAGAGTCGGCGTACCGTTGTAAGTGGCTGCTGTGGTGCCATCGTACAGTTTGTTGTTGGCAGAAATGCCCGTGAGGGTTACGGTTAGGGGCCTGATTGTGCCGCGTGCCGCAGGGTAGGAAGTGCTCAATGTGTAGTTGTTAGTCTTGGCATTTGCCTTAAGCGTGACATGCGTCAGAGTTACCGGCTGGGTTGTGCCTGACACATCTTTGCTGTCGAACGTAGCGGCAGCGGTGTAGTCTGTAATCATCAGCAAGTTTTCTCCATTTTGCAGTCCGTCAAATGTGACGGAGGAAACGGCGGCGTTTGTGCTGACTTGGTAATATTTTGTGATAATCGCAGCCGAACTCACCGTGAGGGGTGCCTTGTTAATCGTTGCCGTTACGGCGGTGGGCTGTGCTTGCAGCGTGTAGTTGTTCTTATCCTCCCCTGTGAGCGCGAAACCGCTGAATGTAACCGTTTT
>NZ_BBRU01000024.1:0-18214 GCF_001431085.1 Candidatus Symbiothrix dinenymphae | reverse complement strand
GTATAAGAGGCTTCAATACTGAGAATATCTCTATCAGGAGGAAGCCGGTAAAAAATCCGCGCCCCACCGGGGAGAACCTGTACACTGTCGTACGCAGGAGGCGCCGGCGGAGTGGTATCGTCCGAAGAGATGCCAAACCGTTCACCCTCCTCGCAAGCATAAAAGCCTGCCTATCTGAAAGTGGCTGAGGAGCTAACGGTAAAAGCCGGTTTTGGGGCTATGGTTGTCAATTGGCAAAACGAATTGGAGCAGGACATTACCGTCATTGTGGACTTCACATACTCCGATACCACCGGTACCCAACGTTCGTTGAGGCAAGCGTATTCGTCCAAAAGACTTGCCGAGCGGTACTTTCTAAACGATTTGCAAGGAACAGTCAGCGTGAAAGCAAACGTGGCAGACCTTTACGGCAACGAAAGCGGATTTCTGGATAAGGGGAATTTACAAATCCTTACTGACGAGAAATTAGACAAGTCAAAAATGCGTTTTCCAAACCCCGGTACCCTCATGGATGGTAAACGCATGTCATACGGAAGCGGTTGGGCAGGAAGAATCAACAGGCTTATTGATGACGTGATTGATTATAGATATCCTATCGGTACGCCGGATAATTTTGCGCACTATGGCACGCCACAAGATAATGCATACATGGTAGATGGGATAAATGTAAATCAATTCCCATGGCAAATATTTATTGATTTGGGCGAAAAATACGAGTTAAGTCGCATTGTCACCAATCAGGGTTGGGATGCCACCCCTTCCTTAGCAACACCTTCCTATCTTGGAAGTTTTTATGGAGGCGACAATGTGGGGGAATATCGAATGTTTTATTGGGACGGTGATGACGATGGTATTGCCGGTGTGTGGAAGGAAATTCGACAGGTAAGAATTCCTATGCCACCTGCAGAATTGGGTAACATGGGCATCATTCGTTTAGCTATTCAAGGCAACGAAGAATTGATGTACCCCGACGACCCTCAATTTACACCGGCAACCCGCTACTTCAGATACGAACCGGTGGCAAGTTTTAGAAATAATTATGCCCCCGGTGGCTGCCTGTTAGTATCAGAATTGACACTTTATGGGCGAAAAGCACAGTAAATAATAATGATTAATAAATAAAAAAAATAATAAGATGAAAAAAAATGTAATTTTAATAGCTATTGTTGCAGCGTTCTGTTCCTGCAATGATGATATGTTCGACAACATCAAAGAGAGGGCTGATGCGGAGATAATTTATCCTGTCGGATATAAGCAAGCCGACGTGAAAGCGTTTCAAGGCGATAAAAGAGTCGAGATTGAATTATATCCGACCCGCGTGTCCGCTGCCGAAATGGAGCGTCTTTTGCCATTAGCGATAAAAACGGTGGTGGTATACAATGATACAACAGTAGTGTTCGACAGCGTGTATTCGAGGGTCAATATTCCAAATCTCACCATACCGAATACCATCCTTTTTAAGATTTATACCGAAAACGAACATGGAGACAGGTCCATCCCGGTGGAAGTTCGGCAGAAGCCCTTCACAGATGATGATAAAGGAGCATTAGTGGTTTTGGCATCATTTTCCGCTTCGCATGAGACAGGTCTCGTTACTATCGCACCGGCAGCCGGCTCTTATGCGTTATTTGGCGTGAAGTATAGCTATACCGACAACAGCGGTAGCCCGCAAAATGGACAAGTGACCGGAAACAAATTCATTGTGAATAATCTGACACCCGGAATAACCAAGCGAGTAAGCGTTTCCTGCAAAGTACTGCCGAATGAAACCCTTGATACACTATGGATTAACGACACGGTGGATGTGAAACCAATTACTCAGGCAGCGTTTGATGCATACTTCAACGAGACGCAACCCTTCCCTACGGGCACTCAGCACATTCTATCCGCTACGCCGTGCGAATTGAATGGCGGCGACTTCGACATTGGCGGACAAGACCTCAGTTATTACAAACGAGACCCGGTTTACCATGATAACGCAACCTATCGTCCTGCCGGTGGCGACCCCATTAATAAAGTTTGTATCTGGGCAAACGCTACTACCAACGCGTCTTGGTGGTACGGCGTAGCATGGGTTACTGCGGGAGACTGGGTAGTTTATACATTAGATGTGCAAGTCGCCGGAGATTATAAAATTGAAGTTTACAAGGCGGGAGACGCCGGCACTGCATCGTGCGACATTGACAATATGAACTACTGGGGTACTTTCAGTTTGCCCAATAGCGGTTGGAATACGGGGATAAGCGCGGAAATAGGAACGGTCTATTTGGGTGTAGGAAAACACAAAATGAAATGGACTTTTGTAGGCGGCAATTTCGCTCTCTTGGGATTTCAATTTACCAAGGTTTGATTAAATAAATAGTATTGCTAATTAAAAAAAAGTATGTATCTTTGCACCCGCCGACGCGACTTTGCAAACCGCGTCGGCAGGGTTTATTAAAAAAAAAAAAATATGAAAAATTTAAAAACATTCAGACTGTTAGTTTGTTGTCTGCTCTTTGCGCAGACTGCTTTTTCCCAACCGGCGGTGAAACCGCTTAACACCCCGAAAATGAACTATTTTTCGCTTTCGGACGTGCAATTGCTTGATGGCGATTTCAAGCATATTCAGGACATGACGCACAGGTATCTCCTGACGCTTGAACCGGACAGGCTGTGTTCGTGGTTTCGCCGCGAAGCGGGACTGACGCCCAAAGCGCCGCCCTATCCGGGGTGGGAATCCGACCGCGGCTACATTATACCCGGACACATTCTCGGCTTCTACCTCTCGTCCATGTCTATGATGTACGAAACAACCGGCGACCCCGAAATCATCAAACGGCTTGAATATACGCTCAGTGAACTCGATGCCTGTCAGGACGCTTCCGGAGATGGCTATTTGTCGGCGGTTGTCGATGGACGGCAGGTATATAAGGAAGTTCTGACAGGTGATTATAAAATAGATATGGGACATCTTGCAGGAAAAGGCGAACCGACCTATATCATGAATAAAATCCAGCTCGGCTTGTATGGCGTTTACACGAAATGCCATTTGCCGCTTGCCAAGAAAGTACTTGTCCGCATGACCGACTGGTTTGGCGAAAACATGCTGAACAAAATGGATGAAGCCGCGGTACAAAAGTTGCTGATATGCGAACATGGCTCGCTGGGCGAATCGTTTATGGACGTTTATGAGCTGACGGGCGAGAGCAAGTATCGTGACTGGGCTGTACGCTTGAACGACCATCGGATGCTTATCCCCGCTTCGGAAGGGAGAGATATTCTGGCCGGTTGGCACGCCAATTGCCAAATACAGAAGTTCACCGGTTTTGAGTATGTCTATCGTTTCTCCGGCGACAAGCGCTACACCGATGCCGCCCAATTTTTCTGGGAAAGAGTGGTGGCAGACCATACCTGGGCAATGGGCGGCAACAGCACCGGCGAGCACTTTTTCGCCAAATCGGAATACGACAACCGGGTGCAACGCAACGGCGGACCGGAATCGTGCAACTCCGTCAATATGCTCCGCCTGACCGAAGCCTTGTATCAGGATTATGCCAAGCCGGAAATGCTCGACTATTACGAGCGGGTATTAACCAACCACCTGCTGGGTGCCTACGAACCGGAACGCGGCATGGTTACCTACATAACAAAATTACAACCGGGCGGCTTCAAAACCTACAGCACGGAGTATAACTCGTTCTGGTGTTGCACCGGCACCGGCTTTGAAAGCCCCGCCAAGTTCCAAAAGATGGTTTACACCTACGATGCCCGCTCACTCTACGTCAATCTTTTTATCCCTTCAACATTGGAATGGAAAGCGAAAGGTGTAACACTGCGTCAGACCACCAAAATTCCCGACGAAGAGCAAACGAGCATCGAACTGCAAATGAAGAAAGCGCAAACATTTTCGCTCAAAATAAGGCATCCTTACTGGGTGGAAAGCGGCAAACTGACGGTTACGGTAAACGGAGAAGTGCAGAAAATCGTTTCCACGTCCTCGCAATTTGTAGAAATCAACCGGAAGTGGAAAGATGGCGACAAAATAGTGGTACAATTGCCTATGCAACTGAGCGTTACGCCACTTACGCCGTCGCAGAAGTTTGTTTCTTTCGCTTACGGACCGGTTATTCTGGCAGCAGAAATCAATTCAAAAGATTTGGACAAGGAAGATTATTGGGATGAACACGACACTTGGGGTCAGCGGAACACCGTTGCCCACCTCGTTCCGGCGAGGAAAATCACATCCTTGACCGGCACCCCGGAAAACATACTCAACCGAACGAAAAAGGTATCGGCGTCACCCCTGACTTTCAAAACGGAAGGAAACTACACGCTGGTTCCTTTCAACCGGATTCATTACAGCCGCTATGTTGTTTATTTTCCGGTGGGCTTGCGGTTTATTTCGTCAGCGGCTGTGGAAACGGCTACAATTAGTGCCGTAGCAACACCCGAATCATATACGGTTTACGGTATGCGATATAGCTATACCGACAAGGCTCATGCCAACAAAACCGGACAAAGCACCGGCAATAGTATCGTGTTGAATAATCTGCCGTCAGGAACAACCACTCCGGTAAGCGTTTCCTGCAAAGTAGTGCCGAAGGGCAAGATTGATACAGTATGGATTGACAGCAAGGTGGATGTGCAAACAATTACTCAGGCAGCGTTTGACACCTATTTAAACGAGACGAAACCCTTCCCGTCGGGTGCCCGACACATTCTTTCCGCCGCTAAGCCGTGCGAATTGAATGGCGGCGACTTCGACATTGGCGGCGAAGGCATCAGTTTTCACAAACACGGCACGACCTGGCATGGTGACTCAACCTATCGTCCGAATGGTGGCGACCCCATTAATAAAGTTAATATCTGGAACGAAAATCCTGCGTGCCACGGAATCGCATGGGCTAATGATGGTGATTGGGTAGTTTATACATTGGAGGTGCAAGACGCCGGAGTCTATAAAGTGGAAGTTTGCCATTCGGGGAACAGCGGTCATTCAGTATCCTGCGACATTGATTATTTGAACTATTGGGGCACTTTCAGTTTTCCCGGCATCACTTGGGGGCAAACGATGTACACGACAGTCGGAACGGTCAATTTGAGTGCAGGGAAACACAAGATGAAATGGACTTTTTGGGGCAACCCCGGTTTCATGGGCTTAAGATTTACCAAAGAATAAAAAAGACACGAGATATGCCGCTTCCAATAAACATAAATCAGTTGCTCAAGGGTCGAGTGATTGAGTGGGACAGACTGGAATTTAAAAAAGGATGGAATCCCGAAGAAGTCGTCCGAACGATGTGTGCTTTTGCCAACGATGTTAACAATTGGGGCGGAGGTTATATCGTCATTGGTATAGAAGAAGTGGACGGGAAACCGGTTTTTCCTCCTGTCGGCTTACAAGACAACCAATTAGACCAGATGCAAAAGGAATTGGTGGAACTCAGCCATAAGATAGAGCCGCATTATCTTCCGGTGACCGAGCCTGTGATTTATCAGGACAGATGGATTTTCATAATATGGGTTCCGGGTGGCGACGGTCGTCCCTACAAAGCTCCTCAGACGTTGGGCAACAAGGCGCAAAAGCGGGTTTATATCCGGCAAGGTTCCGTTACTAAACCGGCAAGCAAGGATGAAGAACGTTTTTTGAATACCATCTCAATTGCCTTGCCATTTGATGACCGAATTAACCTTCAAGCAAGCATTCACGATTTGGATAAAGATTTGATGACTGAGTTTTTATATAGTGTGGACAGCGAACTTTATAAAGAGGCTTCCGATATAGGCAAAGAAGAATTGTCTCTGCGGATGCAACTCTTGAAAGGTCCCAAAGAATACCTGCGCCCCATCAATGCCGCACTGCTTTTCTTTAATCCGGAGCCGCATAAGTTTTTTCGTGGTGCCATTTCGGAAGTCGTTTTATACCAGGATTACGATGGAATCACGTTTACAGAAAAGACATTCAAAGGTTCACTATTCAAACAGATACGGAACTTGTTGGAATACCTGAAAAGTGTTGTCTTGACCGAAAAGATTATTAAAATTCCGGGACAAGCCGAAGCCTTGCGGATTTGGAATTATCCGTATCAGGCTGTGGAAGAGATAGTTGCGAATGCTTTTTATCATCGTTCATACGAAAATGTAAGTCCCATTGAAATAAGTGTTTATCCCGATAAAATGGTGGTGCTCTCTTTTCCCGGTCCCTTGCCACCGGTGGACAAAGAGATGCTTAAAAAGAAAAAAATAATTTCCCGTGAATACCGCAACCGCCGCATCGGAGATTTCCTGAAAGAATTGGATTTGACCGAAGGCAGAGGCACCGGTTTCCCAATTGTGTACGGCAAAATGGCGCAAAACGGTTCGCCGAACCCGATATTTGAAACGGATGAGATTCATACACATTTCACAGCAATTTTGCCGGTGCATCCCGAATTTTTGAAAGAAGAAACGGAAGACGAGACAAAAATGGATGTGCCAGCATTAGATTCGCCGAGGGCTTTGGAAATTTTGGAATTTTGTAAGGAAGCAAAGGGCAGAAAAGAAATTATGGATATGCTGGGTATTTCAAATCATCCTAATAATACTGTCCGCTATATTATTCCACTAATTAAAGAAGGGCTTATTGCTTTAACATTTCCCGAAAAACAGCGTAATCCTAATCAACAATATTATTCAACACAAATGGGATTAACTTATCTAAATTGAGTGTATAAGTTAGTGTATAAGTTAGTGTATAAGTTGGTGTATAAGTTGGTGTATAAGTTAGTGTATAAGTTAGTGTATAAGTTGGACTAAGTTGGACTAAGTTGGACTAAGCTGGACTAAGCTGGACTAAGCTGGACTAAGTTGGACTAAGTTGAGTGTATAAGTTAGTGTATAAGTTGAACCAAATCGACAAAGGGTGCACGACATAATAAAAGTTAAAACTTAGAAAAACCTTTGTTATTTCAAAAACATTCACTACCTTTGCCTCCGAGTTGTCATAGTGGCAATTCACAAAAAATTATGATAAATAAATTCTTTTATACTTGTTTGTCAGGCTTGCTCCTGACCTGCTCTTTCGGTTATTCACAGCCAACTACATTGACTGGAAGCGACAACTCATGGCGGATTGCCATCAACCCGAATGGGACAATCCGAAGCTATGAGACCTACAGAAATGGGGTATGGGATAGTATTCCCTTTCGTAACGATAACAAATCCGGTCCCCGCTGGGATGGGATAGACCTGTCGTTGGTAGATAAAAACAATCTGCTCTTTGAGGGAACACAGAATCAAATAACCTACCGCCTTCAATATACATCTGCCGGTAACCATCTTGCTATAAAAGCAGAAATAACCAACCATTCACAAGTTGAATTTGCTCCTTTGGCCGCCCGCCTTATTGTGGGCGTGAACTCCGAAATGAGAACGTTTCCGGATTGGAACAACAAGTTTTTCCCTACCTTGTTGCGGTGCGAGAAAACGCATTTGTGGGGTTATTTTATGTCGCCCACGCAACGTATATTGGGCATCTGTACTGCTGAACCTGTCGCTTCATACAACCTGAATTATATTCAGGAAGGCAATATGTGGTTTGATTGGGGGCATCAGATTAGAACGGCGAGCCTTGCTTTGTTACACAAGTTGCCTTTGCCTGCACGTCATCCTCAAGACTTGGCGTCACTTCGTCCGGGGGAGAAAAAGCAGTGGACAATCCATTTGGGAGAAATAGACAAGTTGGAAAATGTGAAACCCACTTTGGCTTTGTGGGGCAATAATCCATTGCTCGAATGTAGTCAATATACGGTTGCAGAGGGTGAAACTATTACATACAAGTTGTTTGGTTGCGACAATAAAAACAGCACAATAGAATTGCTCACTCCTTTGGGCAAAGTGATGCCTGTTGCCGGAAATTCTATCTCGTTCAAGGATGGCAAAGGTGTATATACCATACGTTTAACCGCCGGTGCAAAAACAAGCGAAGCAATGGTCAACGTGCGGGAAAACTGGTCGTGGTATCTCAAAAATGCCGGCGACCACGTGTTCAAATATCCGCCCATCGTAGGTTTATCGTGCGAACAAATTTATGGTTATTATACCGCCTTTATCGGCGCAAAGTATTTCCCCGATAAAGCGAAGGATAAAATGCTCATCCAACGGTTTGAAAAACAATTGGCGATGATGTGGGATACTGTTGCATGGACGCCCAATCCTGATGCATATCCTCATCGCCTACAAAATCATTCAACGACCATGGGCATTTTAGCCAAACTGTGGGAAGCCACCCACGAATTGAGATATTTGGAGCTGGCAGCCCATATTGCCGATTATCTGGCTTCGGATAAAGTGCAAACTCCGGATGGCGTTTATCGTAGTCACAAGACCTATTATACAGCAGTTATTTACCCTGCAAAGTCAATGTTAGACTTAGCCTTGTGCGAAAAAAGGCTCATTGCCGAGCCTGTTTGGAAAGAGCGCTACGAGCGGCATTTCAATTCTGCGGCTCGTGCCATCAACGACTTGTTGATACGCAGGGATGATATTGATACGGAGGGAGACCTAACTTTTGAGGACGGCATGGTTTCATGTTGCGCTCTGCAAATAGGATTATTGGGCTTGTGGCAAGAAAACGAAGAATTGAAAAACGTTTACGCCAATGCTGCAAAGTATGTTTTGAACAAACACCAATGTTTGGAGCAACTCCAGATACCGGATACTCGCATGAGAGGGGCAACACTCCGCTATTGGGAGGCTCTGGATATTTATTTCCTTCCGAATCAAGTGATGAATTCGCCTCACGGATGGACAGGCTGGAAAATATATGCCTCTTACTACCTGTATTTGCTCACCGGCGACGAGTTTTACCTTCGCGATTTTATGGATACACTGGGTGCAGCGGCGCAAATAATGGCTCCTACCGGAAAACTCCGATGGGCATTTCTTCCCGACCCGTTTGTGAAAGCAAAAATACTTGTACAAAATCCCCAACAGCCGCGGGCAGCACTGCAGGTGGACTCTGTTGTAGGAGAGCAGTATTTAGATATGATTAGCCCCTGGTACCGTCCGGACGACGAAAGCGGATTTCATTTCTTTGGGCAAGGGCAAGATGGGCTTGGGAAACGAGGTTCAGCGGGAGACAACACGGTACAGGAGATTTTCAAGGTCATGGAAGAGTGTGCCCTCACGCAGGCGTACCTCATTGTACGTGAAGATGGCTCCTTCCAAGCGTGGAATTGCAAGGCAACGAAGAAAGGGGCGACAATAGATGTTGTACCCAATGAGCGTTATATCGACAAGTTACATGTGAACAGCAAAATACCGACCACCGTAACCGTTTCCCTGAATGGGAAGAAACATAAACAAGAAGTAACCGGTATGCAATGGATTGGTGAGCAACCACCATTTTTACTTACACAATCGGCGTCATCGGCGTCGGCGCAACGGCTTGATCTTACCGCACGCCAAGATACTTCGCGCATCTTATTGAATCCCGATAAAGGATGGTATCATCACTATCTGGATAATAGCATCACGGATGATACGGTCGTAACTCGTTATGCCGCTAAAGGTTATAAATTTCCCCTTGACATCAACAGCACACTACACCTTGGATGCTTCCGGTATTTCCAAAGGAGTATATGAAGTGGAAATACTTTTGTATAAGCAGTTTAGAAATGGAAGCACCCGTCCTGTCCAACTTGGTTTGAAGCAAAAATATGAAAGCCCTTCAGGTGCATATAATATAGGAAAAATTAAATTATGATGTTTAATAATCTTTTAATAATGAAAAAAGGAAGAAAAAGGATGCTGTCGCTTTGGCTCGTCTGTTTGATGATGCCGTTGCAAATTTTTGCGCAATCGTCTGTTTACGAGGTTGCCAACATTATACAACAAACCTGTTGGAAAACGAAGCAGATAGCAGAAGATGTGGTTTTGAAACAAGCACAACTCGAGATTTTCGATTCCAAGCAAACAATCAGTATTCTTGCCCTTCAACCCGCTTCAACTGCAAAATTAGCAATATATGATGCGGGTGACAATCTTAACTTAACCAGCGAATTATGCAAACAGGTGGATGCGGTTGCAGGCGTTAATGCTTCCTACTTTGCGCCAGGAGCAGGCAAAGGTTCCGTTCATTTTGTTCGCGTCAATGGAACTGTTTTGCACGAAACAGCAAATAAAACAGTATTCCAAAGCAATGCCGCTATGACCATTGACGAATCGGGAATTCATTTTCTCAAACGCGACACAACGGATGCGAAGTGGGACAATAAGATTGATTGCGACAATGTACTTGTTTCCGGACCACTGATAATGGAAAACGGGGAAGTTGCCCAATTAGGCAAGGATGCGTATGTGAAGAATCGGCATCCTCGCACTTTTGTAGCGACCAAAGCAGATGGAACTATCTTGTTGATTGTAGTTGACGGAAGAAATGCGAATGCTGCCGGAATGAGCCTCTACGAACTGTATGTTTTGGCAAAATCGCTGGGTTGTGAGCATGCAATGAATTTCGACGGGGGCGGTTCATCAACCATGTATGTGCGCGGCGAGCCTGATAACGGCGTGGTGAATTATCCGTGCGATAACAAACAATTTGACCATGCAGGCGAACGCCGCGTAGGCAATGTCATTTATATAAAATAACAATCGTAGGAAATTCAGAAGATTTGTAAGTAAAAAAAATTCAGCCGCGCAACACTCTTTTGAAGCGCACTAAAAACTCGTCCGCAAGCTCGTGTGTAACACAAAGTGGCGGCAACAGACGGAAAATATGCGTGCCGGTTGCGCCGGTGAACACTTTTTCATCGAACAGCAACTTGTCGCGCATCGGTTTGACAGGCTCGTCAAATTCGACGCCAATCATCAAACCATGTCCGCGCACTTCCTTGATTTCGGGGAGGTTGCGCAGTTCGTCCATCAGATGTTTGCCCACTTTGGCGGCGTTGTCGAGCAAATTTTCTTCTTCCATCACTTCGAGCACCGCAAGCGCAGCCGTGCATGCCAATTGGTTGCCGCCAAAAGTGGTACCGAGTTGCCCGTGTATCGCCTCAAACTTCGGTGCGATGAGTACGCCCGACATCGGAAAACCGTTGCCCATTCCTTTCGCAATCGTAATCAGGTCGGGGCGAATGTCGGCAAACTGGTGGGCAAAAAACTTGCCCGTGCGCCCGTAGCCCGACTGTATCTCGTCCAAAATCAGCACGGTGTTAGTTTCCGTGCACACTTGACGCAAAATCTGCAAAAACTGCGGGTCAGGCACGATGATGCCGCCAATTCCCTGAATGCCCTCGATAATGACCGATGAAACATCACAGTTTTTCAGTGCTTCGCGCACGGCGTGAATGTCGTTCCAAGGCAAAAATGCAACTTCCAAATCGTCATTCATCGGTGCCCAATATTTGGGAATGTCGGTCACGCGCACCGCAGCAGCCGTTCGCCCGTGAAACGAATGTTGAAAAGCCACTACTTTTTTACGCTTGTTGTAGAAAGATGCCAATTTCAGCGCATTTTCGTTGGCTTCCGCACCCGTATTGACCATAAACAGGCTGTAATCGGGATAGCCGGACGCTTTACCCAACCGAGCGGCATACTCGTCCTGCAACGACAACTGCACCGAATTGGAGTAAAAGCCCATTTGGGTCAACTGGTTGGTCAATTTTGCCACATACTTCGGGTGTGAATGCCCGATAGAAATCACAGCATGACCGCCATAAAAGTCAAGATATTCCACGCCATTTTTGTCGTAGATTTTGCAGCCCTGAGCGCGAACCGGCTCAATAGCCCATCGTGGGAATACATCAAATAGTTTCATGCGCAGGATAACTTTGTTATTCCTGATTCAAATTCACCCGTTTGAACGCCGTTACCGTCAAATCTTTGTTTTGCTTTTTCAGATATTCGTCGATGCTCAACTTGTTGTCTTTCACAAACTCTTGAGCCAACAGGGTGTTTTCTTTGAAGTATTTTTGCAATGCGCCTTCTGCAATTTTGTCTAAAATGGCTTCGGGTTTGCCTTGCTCAATCGCTTTTTCGCGGGCGATGTTCTTCTCTTTTGCCACTATTTCAGCCGGAACGGAAGCCTTGTCCACACTCACGGGGTTCATGGCTGCCACTTGCATCGCTATGTCGCGCGCCACCTGGTTGTCCACGCCGGCTTGGTTCAAGCCCGCAATCGTTGCCAATTTGTTGCCCGGATGCACGTATGCTACGGTCGTTGGTGCCGTCAAAAATTCGTAGGCACCCAACTCCATTTTTTCGCCTGTCACGCCGATGCGGTCGGTGATTAACTCTTGCACTGTGCGACCTTCAACCTTCAATGCGCTCAATTCTGCTGCTGTTTTGGGTTGTTTGTCCAATGCCACGTTCAGGATGCTTTTCACCATGCCGATGAAGGCTTCACCTTTGGCTACAAAGTCTGTTTCGCACTTCACCGCCACGATGGCTGCAAAATTGCCTTTGGTTGCCGACAGGGTGCAACCTTCGGCTGCATCGCGGTCTTCGCGCTTAGCTGCCACCGCCTGTCCTTTTTTGCGGATGATTTCCACCGCCTTGTCAAAATCGCCGTTTGCTTCGGTCAATGCACTTTTACAGTCCATCATCCCGGCTCCGGTCATCTTACGCAAATGCGTAATGTCTGCCATTGTTACTGCCATCTTTTTACTCCTCCTCTTTTACAAAATTACTTGCTACACTCGCGTTCAACGCCTCGTCGTCGTTTTTCGCGATAATCGCTTTTTTCACTCCTACGCGCTCTCGCTTGCGCTCCCGTTTGATGGGTGCTTCGCCGTCAAATTCATCTCTGACGGGAGCCTCTGAAGCATCTTCGTCTGCTTTTTCCACTTTGCGCTCGTCCAAACCTTCACGGATTGCCGCACACAAAGCACCCAAAATCAACTCAATGGATTTGCTGGCATCATCGTTTGCCGGAATCACGAAATCAACATCGTTGGGGTCGGAGTTCGTATCCACGATAGCAAACACGGGGATACCCAGCCGCTTAGCCTCCGCCACCGCGATGTGTTCCTTCATCACGTCCACCACAAACAGAGCCGAAGGCAAACGATTCAAATCGGCGATTGAACCCAAGTTCTTTTCCAATTTGGCACGTTGACGGGTGATTTGCAATTTTTCGCGCTTCGACAACTGGGCGAAAGTGCCGTCCGTAGCCATCTTGTCGATGGTGCTCATCTTTTTCACCGCCTTGCGAATGGTCGGAAAGTTGGTGAGCATACCGCCGGGCCAACGCTCGGTCACGTAAGGCATCCCAACGGATGTAGCCAGTTCCGACACCACCTGTTTCGCCTGCTTTTTCGTAGCCACGAACAAAATGCGGCGATTCGATTTCACGATCTGTTTCAACCCATTGGCGGCATCGTCCACCAATTCCACCGTCTTGTGGAGGTCGATGATGTGAATACCGTTGCGCTCCATGAAAATGTACGGAGCCATCGCCGGGTTCCACTTTCTACGCATGTGACCGAAATGTGCTCCGGCCTCTAATAACTGTTCAAAATTAACTCTTGACATCTTTTGTTTTTTTTTATTGTTTACATTCTTTAATTAAGCAATCATCAGGTAGCTACATATCCGTTATTGCGAGCATGGACCCGCAAACCCTTCAACATAAGTCCCGAAGATTTAGATACCAAACATTTTTCGCTTCTTCAATTTAAGCTTCTCCTTCTTCGCGCATTGCTTGTCTGTCTTGAATTGTGAAATAAATAGTTCCAACAATTGCAATCACAACAACCAATGTACACATAACAACAAATCCTTCCATAATTACTTCCTCCTTTTATTTTTTTCTTTTGTATTTTTTGTATCTCTTGTTAAAAATAGACCCAGGGACAATGTCGCTACTACTGTTATTACACCAATAATGTAAATTATCCGAGTTTCCTTGATATCTCCCAAAATAGACGTTAATAAAACGCCTGTTACCACATACTTGGAAATATCCATCAACCATTTTCCCAATTCTTTTTTCATTGCAAAAAAATTAACGTTTGCTGAATTGGAAGCGTTTGCGGGCTTTTGGGCGACCTGGTTTTTTGCGTTCCACTTCGCGTGGGTCGCGAGTCATGAAGCCTTCTGCGCGCAATGGGGGCTTGTTTTCGGCGTTAATTTTTACTAATGCGCGGGAAATTCCCAAGCGGGCGGCTTCCGATTGTCCTTTGTAGCCTCCACCTTGCAAATTGATGCTGATGTCGTATTGGTCGGCAACACCTAATTTGTTAAGGGGTTGCTTCACAACGTATTGCAAAATTGATGAGGGGAAATAGGCTTCGAGTTCCCGCTTGTTGATAACAATTTTTCCTGTTCCTTCTTTCACATAAACGCGCGCTACGGCTGCTTTACGTCTTCCTAAGGCATTTATTGTTTCCATTTTCTTTTTATTTTAATGCGTTAATATCAATTACTTTCGGCTGTTGAGCTTCTTGCTTGTGCTCGGTGCCGTCATACACATAAAGATTGGTCAGCAACTTGTCGCCGAGACGGTTTTTGGGAAGCATCCCTTTCACCACTTTGCGCAACAGACGGTCGCTGCCTTTCGCCAACAAAGTTGCAGGCGTATTCTCGCGTTGTCCACCCGGATAGCCCGTGTAAGACAAGTAGATACGGTCTGTCCACTTGTTGCCTGTTAACACTACCTTTTCGGCATTGATAATAATCACATTGTCCCCACAATCAACGTGCGGGGTGAAATTGGGTTTGTACTTCCCTCGGAGAAGCTTTGCCACTTTCGATGCCATGCGACCCAAACGTTGTCCGTCAGCATCCACAACGACCCACTCTTTGGTAGCCGTCGCACTATTCGTTGAAATAGTCTTGTAACTTAATGTATTCACTCTTTAATATTTAATTTGTTTATATACAATTCTTTAATTATCCGAAAGGGGATAAACGGCTGCAAAGGTACAACTTTTTTTTGAATTATGAACTATAAATTGAATTTTTTTTGAAAAAAAATGATTTTTTTTGTCTGAACTTTGATTTTCGTGTGATTTCTGTGATTTTTATGATTTTGGTTCAGACAATCTATATTTGTTTTTGCCGATAAATACGATGACGGCGGCTTTCAGGTCGGAGCGACTGCCCAGACGGTGTGAACTGAGGTATTGCTTTATCTGCGCCTCACCCTCGCGTTGCAGTTTGGTGATTTCAGATGATTTGGCTTTTGCTTTGCAGTATTTGAGTTCAAACACCCATTCGTATTTTATTTCTGGCAACTGCGGGCTACGTTGCAAATAGATGTCTGTTCTGCCCGGCACGGCTTCGTATTCGCTCATCGGGATGTACATTCTGCTCATGAACAGATACCCCAGCAGCAGGATTTTGATGTATTTCTCATCGAAGCGTTGCAAGTCGTGGTCGGATAATTTGCTGAGTGCGTGCTCCGAAACGTAGGCGATAAATCGTTTTACATCGCCTTCCATCGCCAATGCGGTGATGGCTTCGTCAAGGGGGCGCGTTTCAATGGTCATGTCGGGCGATTGCTCGCGCACAAATTTCATCACATATTCCCAATATAAAGTGCGGATGGAATAATTGGGGATAATTAACCGCATCTTACCCATTACCGGCTCTTTGATGGTGAGCAGACCCATATAGAACAGCAGGGAAATGAAATAATCGGTATCGTTCAGCGTATCTACCGAAAATTTATTCAAAACTTCCGCTATAATTCCATCTTCTTTGATGATTTGAATCACGGTAGCACGATTGCTATCATTCTGAATGAGCTTTTTCAAGCGTCCGTAATCCGTTTTCAAATTCTCATCAATGATGCTCATGGGCGGTTTATGTTGCCGCAATATTTGCTCGAAGAAATAGAGCACCATTGCCGGATTATACACCCTGTTTGCTCCGTCTTTATGAAACAGATAGCCATCGTAATAGGCTGTCATATCAATGGTAATAAATGCCGGATTGACACCGGTTTCTTGCATCAACCAATCTACTTCGTTCTGCGTGAAACCCATCATTTCGTTGTATTGCTCCTCAAGCGTGAGGTTGGTCGAGATATTATACCCGCTGGTAAGGTCGTCGAGCATCACCGGCGAAATGCCTGTGATGAATGTGCGGCTGGGAACAGATTTTGTGGAGTTTTTTATCCGTTCGTAGAAATCGCGCACCAAACCATTGGCAGACACCATTGTTTTATAAAAATCCGTGCCCAACCGGTTGCCCATGGCGATGAGGTCGTTGGCAAAATGGTCGTATTCGTCGATGATGAAATAGATTTTCAACTTGTTGATTTCAGCCGCATTAAACACTAAATCCATTGCCGCGACGCCTGAATCTCTTTTGTCCACTTGGTCAAGATAATACTCTATATCCGGAAAAAAAGATTGATAGTTTTGGAAAAAAAAGCGAATGGCATCCTGCACCTTCATATTGAAAGAATATTTGAACCCTTCCTCACTCGATGTGTCCAATCCCGAAAAATCAAACTTCAACATTGCATACGAGTTCTTTTCAGGAGTCGGATGCTTGCCAATGTAAAGGTCGCCAAACAATTGCTCAAAATTTTCAGCCTCATTCATGTCGTAATAGCACGACAAGGTCATAAAAAACAGGCTTTTGCCGAACTTGCGCGGACGGATGAAAAACAGATTTTTGTTGGTTTCGTTCTCCAACATCTCAATATACATGGTCTTATCCACGTAGGCATAGTTCTCAGTCCGTATGCTCTTGTAATTACTACTGCCGTAAGGCAACCGCTTAAATTTCTTTGCTTCCATCTCTTATATGATTTAGGCTACAAAGATAGGTAAAATAATCTGAACCTTGATTTTGTTATTTGGTGCCATCCCTACAAAGTCCATTTATGTATAGGCATAAACTTTTTTTGTGCGAATTTTGCGAATTGTCGGCACTATGTTTGCTTTTGGGGTAAAGATGTTTCCGGAAATGGACTCCTTTTCCCTTTTTTCCAATACACACTCTGACAATGAAAAATTCTCATACTCTTTGTCGAATAATTCGCGCTCTTGGGGGTCGCTGTTGATAAATTTATCAAATGTTGTTTCCATAAAATTTAGTTGTTTCTATTTAAATAATCCTGCATATATTGTATCGCCAACTCTTTTTCGTTCGTAGGCAATTTATCTGTTGAGGCTGTGTGGTAGATAAGAAATATTCAAATGCACTGCTATATCCCGTTTCATCATAATACCATTCAACGGTAAAATATTTTCCAATATAGATAACACAACTATCCTTATCCATTACACAAATTTAAATATTTTTTTTCATGCCGCAAAGGTACGACTTTTTTTTGATTTTTTGTCACCACCAACATCCCCAAAAACATAAACGCCGCATTCATCATCAGCAATTCATAACTGAACTTGTAGCCTCCCAGCCAGTGCACGGAATTGACATCAATAATCCAACACAACAGCGGCGACAGCACCGCCACCACCGGCACCCACTTGTCTTTGACCGCGCATTTCGTCAGGATGCCGAACGCGAATAAGCCCAAAATGGGTCCGTAGGAGTAGCTCACGAGCGTGAAAACGACATTGATGACGGACGAATTGTTCAGCAGATTGACCACGATGATAATCAGCCCCATAAGCAGTGCCAAGACCGCATGGTGTTTTCTGCGCTGCCGGGGCGAAATATCTTTTGCTCCCAGGATATCCACCGAAAGCGAAGTGGTGAGGGACGTTAGCGATGAACCGACAGAGGCATAAGCGGCTGATATTAAACCGATTATGAACAGCATCCCAACTGCCGGCGGGAAATAGCCGCCGGTTGCCAGCATTGGAAACACATCGTCACTTTTGGCAGGCAATGCCACATTTTTGCTCGCTGCAAACAGATACAAAAGCGCACCCAGCACTAAAAGCAGAAATATGACACCCATTTGCAGCACCGCACTCACGAGCATATTTTTTTGCGAATCTTTGGGATTTTTGCAACTCAGCACCTTTTGCATCATATCCTGGTCAAGCCCCGTCATCGCAATCACAATGAAAATGCCCGCCACAAATTGTTTGAAAAAGTACTGTTTGTCGTTCACATCGTCGAAAAAGAAGATTGGCGTGTGCAGGGCAGTCGAAAAATCAGCCCCTGCATCCGTTGCAATGTAATAAATGCACATCCCAACCGACACGATGAGGCACAATGTCTTGAGCGAATCCGTCCAAATAAGTGTCCGCACGCCGCCCTGTTGCGTGTAAAAGCAAACCAAAGCCATCGACACCGCCACATTGACCACAAACGGGATGTGCAAAGG
>NZ_BBRU01000023.1:0-1420 GCF_001431085.1 Candidatus Symbiothrix dinenymphae | reverse complement strand
TTTTCTAAGGTGCTCTTGAAGTTGATGCTGGACATGCCGGTCTTCGCATCTATTTTTGTTCGAAGTGGCACTATAAAAACCAGCTTGGTAATCCCATTCAATGAATTAGGCGACTTGCGAGCTTTGAAATCGCCAAAAAGTGATTCGATAATATCGGAGGAAACACTCCACACCGTTTTTTCGTCCGTCAACTTGCCTTTTTCCTCGTTGAGATAGTCCATACAGGCTTGGGCTACTGCGGCCACTCTTTGGCATGGACAGAGCAGTAATGGCTCCATTTTCGCAAGGCAGAGCATGATGTTTTCGTGTGATAATCCTTTGTTCTTTAATGTTTTAGATATGCTGTTAATGGCTTCAAAGAGGATGTTTAGCTCGGTGATGATTGAAACGTGCTTAAAGAGAAATTTGAATGTTTTTTTCTCTCCCGCTGTCAGTCGGGGAAATGCGGAGAGCATCTTTTTTGCCCAATCGGTACTCGCGGAAAGATTCATAAAACGGGCAATTGTTCGTTGTTTGGGTGGCAGCAAGTAGCCTACCGGACGCATTATCTCCCGAAATTTTACCTTGCCTATCGCTTTGGTGAAAGCTTGGAAAGCGTCTACTTTTTTATAAACTCGCTCAACGCACAGGGCTAATGTGTGCCCCACATCGCGCAAATGTGTGTATCCTTTATCCTTCACGGCTTTGGCGATGGTGCCGGCATTATCACTGACGAGGTAGACAGGCGGTGCCTTCATCTTTTCTTCCGTCTTGTCCAATACTTTCGTAATACTTGCACTGTTCCAACTCTTTCCTACGCTTATATCCAATACATTTACATCATTGAATGTCAGTGCTTTTTCTCCTATTTTGCCTGCCGGAACACCTAACGTGAGAAACATTTTCTCACTGGCAATCATCATGCTTTCATCCAATATTTCAGCATATCCCTCTTCATATTCCTCCGATTTGGATTCCTTGTAAATAGAATAACCGCTCTTTTCAACCCAATTCTTGATGCTGGTGTAGCTGGGTATGTCGGGCAGGTTCCATTCAAAACGTGCATTGAGATAAATGAGCATTTTTCTCGTGGTTCTAAGTCCCAGGTGACAATGAACATACATTTCGACACACAATGAAACCAGCATGTCTGTATAGCCGTGTCGTGCAATGAGCTCGTGAGAATAATCAGCAAAGCTCCGCTTTTTTTTAACACATTCAGCTTTCAGTTGTGCTGATAACACTTTGCTCTTACTCTTGTGCAAATCCCTGCTCTTGGCAAGGTCTTTGTTTTTCTGCTTCTCTTCCCGCAACTCTTGACGGCAGGATTGCAACTCTCTCTCTAATTTTTCTTCGCGCTTCGTTTTCATAAATTGCTATTATTTAATTGTTTATAAGGCGCAAAGGTAGTGCTTTTTGATGAGTTTTGCAAATCCGTTTG
>NZ_BBRU01000022.1:0-1432 GCF_001431085.1 Candidatus Symbiothrix dinenymphae | reverse complement strand
AACACAATTTTTATTTTTTTTTTTTTTTTTAATTTTTCAATTTTCTATTTTTTTACTAACTGATTTTGCGGAACAACCCCGCCATGAAGACATACGAACAAAGCCACACCAAGGCAAAAGCCCTGATGTGGCTGACTATATGTTGTCTGAACGAATTCTAATAATTTTGTATCCCATTGTTTTAAAAGTTTATGGACTAAACTCTTAAACTCTGCAAACTAAAAGCGTAAAACTGCTCGTGTGAATGCCTATTTCTATCGTCTGGCTCTAGTAATACCTTTTCCTCAAATAAGCACGAAACAATTTACGCCGGAGCGTAATTTCGCTAACTTATTCTCAGGGAAATTTACTAGATTTCGACGATATGAGAATAAGAGCTAAAAGCCCTATTATCCGTATTTTATAATTCTAACTTTTCATTTTTTGTTGTTTTATTTCTTTGTTCAACGCGGCAAAGGTACGCATTATTTTTGAATTGTGGATACGCTTAAAATATTTGTATCAAAAAAAAGCATTACCTTTGCCGAAAAATTTGGGCATTTGTATGCTTTTTTCGAGTTTGACATTTCTGTATGCATTCATTCCTTTGTGTTTTGGCTTGTATTTAGTGGCGAAACGCACCAAGCATCGCAATTATATACTTGTCCTTTTTTCGCTTGTTTTTTATGCTTGGGGGGAGCCGATGTGGATTTTTCTGCTGCTTTTTACTTCCTTTTTCAATTTTGTTTTGGGGCTTCTGATTGGTCGTTGGAAGCATTGTAAGCCCGTTATTGTGTTGGTGGTTTTGGCGGTAACTATCAATTTAAGTTTGTTGCTTTTTTTTAAGTATGGCGGTTTCATTTGGGACAATTTGGATGCGCTGTTTTCTTTGCCTTTTGCCCGTCCTACCAATACTTTGCCGATAGGCATTTCGTTTTATACATTTCAGGCAATCTCCTATCTTGTTGATATTAAGCGTGGTACGGTGGAGCCGCAGCGCAATCCGCTGTATTTTTTATTGTATATCTCCTTTTTCCCGCAACTTATTGCCGGTCCCATTGTGCGCTACAACCTTGTTGCCGAAGCACTTATGTACCGTAAAGTTGATTGGAACGATGTGGCAGCCGGTCTCAATCGGTTTTGTTTTGGTTTGTACAAAAAGGTGCTTATTGCCAATGTTGCCGGCAAGTTCGTTGCCTTGTATTTAGAAACCAACTTTGGCTCGCTTGCCTGTGCGGAAGCGTGGTTTGGCATCGCCATGTTTTCGGTGCAGTTGTATTTCGATTTCAGCGGCTATTCCGATATGGCTATCGGGTTGGCGCGCATGTTTGGTTTCCGGTTTGAGGAAAACTTCCGACATCCGTATGCAGCTATTTCCTGCGGCGATTTTTACAGACGCTGGCATATTTCGCTCGGGCAGTTTTTTCGCGACTATGTATATATTCCCTTGGGT
>NZ_BBRU01000021.1:0-1439 GCF_001431085.1 Candidatus Symbiothrix dinenymphae | reverse complement strand
GGATATGTGCAAGTCCGCAACGGGGCTATTGGCGACATTCTTTCCGGTTCGGCACATTGGGATCAGGGTGCATGGTGGAACAAAGCACAACGCCGCGAATGGAGCGACATGGAATACAATATCCGCAATTGGTTTAATATCAAATGGTTAAGTGGCGACCATATTTTGGATCAAGCCATTCACAACATTGATGTCGTAACCTGGTTTATGGGTGAACGTCCCAAGCAAGCAGTCGGTTTCGGAGGACGCGCACAACGGCTCACCGGCGATATCTTCGATTTCTTCAGCGTGGATTATTATTATGAAAACAACAAAAAGATGTTGACAACAGCCCGTCAGATTGACGGTTGCGAAGGCAATGTTTCCGAACAGGTGTATGGCACCAAGGGAATGTTTACAACAAAGGGTGGTTGTCATATCGAAGATTACACCGGCAACGTTCTTTGGAAATTTGAAGGGCAGGAAAAGAACCATTACAATCAGGAACATATCCACTTGGTAGAATCTATCCGTTTGGAAAAGAAAATCAATCAAGCGGAAGATTTGGCGTATTCAACCTTAGTAGCTATTCTTGGTAGGGAAGCCGCATACACAGGGAAGTCTATTAGCTGGGATGAAATCATGAGCTCTGATTTGCGTTACGGACCCACGGAATACAAAATAGGTCCCTTGCCCGATTATCACGAAGGCAAAGCACCGGTACCGGGACATGCTCCCAAGGGATAAGGTGACCAACACGGCACATATAAAAGGGCAGACACGTAGGGGCAAGACCTGCGTGTCTGCCATTATGCGCCGCCGTAAGATGCCGATTGGCATCCAGACCTTTGATGAAATGGCATCAGGGATGTGGGTCTACGTCGATAAGACTGCTCTTGTCTATGAGTTGGCAAACGATGCCAAGCACAATTTTCTCTCCCGCCCGCGCAGGTTTGGGAAGAGCTTGTTAGTTTCCACGCTTGCAGCCTATTTTCGCGGAGATGAGAAACTGTTCAAAGGCTTGGCGATGGAAAAATTGGAAATTACCAATAAATCTACATCTTTGAATTTAAAATCACCTCAGGGGGCACTGTCGATGAGGCTCTTGCCCAAATCGAAGAAAAGAGCTACGCAAAACCTTTTGAAGCCAATCCCGATGAAAAACGCGAGATTGTGAAGGTTGGGGTGGTGTTTGACACTGCTGCGCGCAATGTTAAGGAGTGGAAAGTGGCTGAGTAGTAACGATATAAGAGCTATGGTGGTTTTCTTAATTTATATTTTCGCTAAAATTAAAGTAAGATGCTAAATAAAATATATTCAATACTCGTCTATCTCTCCCTGATTTTGTCGGGAATATATTACAGTTTTGTTATACGATTGAGTGCCTTATATGGTCTATGTAAAGTAGCTTCGCTATTTGGAGATCCTAAAGATTTAGGTGTAAATGTTTATTTGGAAAT
>NZ_BBRU01000020.1:0-1498 GCF_001431085.1 Candidatus Symbiothrix dinenymphae | reverse complement strand
GAATAAAGATATGCGGCAACACTTCCGGCGGAATGGGCTGACCGGAATTGGCAATGTTGAGGCTGATTCTATCCGGTGTCTGTTTGCCAACGGTGAGGATAATTTTCCCGTGATTGTCGGATTCTACGGCTTCAATGGCATTTTTCAGTAAATTAATCAATACTTGGGCAATTAGATTTTCATCGGCATTAATAGAAATCGTTTCGGGCAACAGGTTGCTTAATTCAATGTCTTTTTCTCGCAGAAGTGGCTCGTGAAGTTTGATTACTTTGTCCACCAAGGCATTCAGGTTGAAATCGCGCTTTTCCGGTTTGGGTATTGCCGTGAATTTTCGATACGAATCGACAAACGACAACAAGCCGGATGCTGTGGTGTTGATGGTTTCAAATGTTTCTAATGTGTTCTGTTTCAAGGCTTGCACGTTATCTTCCGTCTGATATAAAAATTGCATCGTTTCGCTCAGCGAAGTGATTGGCGCAATGGAATTCATAATCTCGTGAGTCATCACGCGGATGAGGCGAATCCACGACTCCATCTCTTTCATTTCCAATTCGTTACCTATATTGTTTAGTGTGAGAATGCGCATCATTCCCCGTTTGAGGTGGATTTGGGAAACCTGCAAACTGATGGACAATTCTTCCCTTTCGGTCGGCAAGGCAATCTGAATACTGTCGCCTGCTTTCAAACCGTGAAACAATGCCGGATAAGTTTCGTTCACGGCTTGCAACTGATTGATATGCGAAAAAATCGGGAATCCGAACATATCCAAAGCCGATTGATTGACTTTTTGGACGATGCCCCGGTCGTCGACAATAATAATTCCGGTGGAAACACATTCAAGAATTAAACTCAGAAAATGCTCATTTTCAATCACTTCCTTGCGGGCATTCGCCAAAATTTCCTTGATGCGATTCATCATCATGTTCATCTCTTTTTCGCGAGTGGACAGTTTGGTTTCCGCAAAATGAAAGGAATAATCGCCGTTATCCAACGCATTGAGCAAAAACAGGATATTTCGATTGTAACGTTGGTAACATTTGCTCAAAGCAGACAGGCAAATCAAAATCAGGATTACGCCCGTCACGACATAGATATAGGTGCTGGCAAAAAAGGCAAAAGTCGTCCCCGACACTGCCACGACCAGCAATACCGTATAAATATAGAGTTTGTATTGTATGGATTTAAACATTGTATTTTTTCATTTTACTGTATAATGTGGGTCGCGTGATGCCCAATTCCGCGGCTACGGCAGACAGATTGTCTTTGTTGCGTTTCAAGGAATTTTGAATGAGGATTTTTTCCGCATCCTCCAAAGTCAGATTATCGAACCCAAGGTCGGCAGAATTTGATTTTTGCAGGTAAAAATCAGCCGGCTGCAAAACAGTGTTTTCCGACCGAATAACCGCCTTTTCTAAGGTGTGTTGCAATTCGCGGACGTTGCCCGACCAGCGACAGGCTTGTAGTTTTGCGATGGCATCGACGGATAGTTGCAAGTTTT
>NZ_BBRU01000019.1:0-1534 GCF_001431085.1 Candidatus Symbiothrix dinenymphae | reverse complement strand
TGCCGGACGAGGGCTTTGAGCAGCAACAGCTTTCTCTTCTTCCAGCAACTTGAGTTCTTGTTGTTGGAGATTTTGCCCCTGCGTCTCATAAAAATGTTTGAACAAGTTTACCGATTGCTGCAAACTCTTATCCTCCTGCGTAGTAGACAATAACATGGTAAACAACGTGTTGGGAATCGTGTAAACTTTCTCCCGTGTTTTACCCGGTAAATACGTTTCAACAAATGCAGCTACTGCTTCTTTCGGAAAATCCTCCATAAAAGGAGCTGATAAATCCATTGCTAATGCTTGCTTAAAGGCAAGGCTCAACGCTAACGATTGATTCGATGTCATAATGTGTCGTTTTTTGACGACAAAGGTAGTGTTTTTTTTGTATATTAGTGACATTACGCTTGTACGGGGTTATCAAAATTGTACCCCATACGGGGTAGTTGGTGTGCATTTCCCAACAATTTTTTGCGGGTACAAATTTTGTTTTGTACCTTTGCCACCCAAAGTAAAGAAAACAAATTGTATGAAAAAAAGAACAAATAAAGGTATAACAGATTAAAATATAGAGTTTTACGCTTTTATTCTCTCAAACTTGAAGTCTGCAAAATTTCTACCGGAGAATAAGTGAGCGAGATTCACGCCGTTGGGTGTGAGTTGTTCGAGCTTATTTGGGTAAATGGTTTGCAGAGCCAAAGTTTGCAAGTAAGCAATCACGAGCAGTTTCACGCTTTTATATTTTCAAAATGGCGACAGATATAAAAATACACATTGGGCAAACGATACGACAAAGATTAGACGACAAGCAGCGCAAAGTTGCTTGGCTCGCCCGCGAAATCAATTACGACAACAGTAATTTGCATAAACTTCTAAAACAGAAGCATATTTATCCCGACTTATTATATAAAATATCCATCGCAATGGAGGAAGATTTTTTTGCACTATATTCCCAACAAATTGCAGAAACGTTGAAGAATGGGTAAAATCTACCCGAAAATCAGGTAATATTTACCATTAAATTTCGTGATTATCAATGAAATAGTATCTACCTTTGCTGCGTTTTTTGATGGCTTTGCTATCGGGGATAGAAGAGTACCCTGATGTGCATCAAAAAAACAGATAAAATAAAAAAACAAATTTATGAAAACTTCAAAAAAAGTATTGTGGCTGGCAGCAATCGCTACTTCAGCGGTTATGGTTGGGTGTGTCGAAGCAGAAACCGATGAGGAAAAAAAAGGCGAGGAAATTACCTCCGGCAGTTTTGATGGTCATACTTTTCGGGCAAAAGTGGAAGATGGAAGTTTTTACAACGAACGAATTGATGAAGTAAAAATTTGGTTTACAGACTATTCCTATGGAAGAGATACCTTTGTAGTAGCAAATGGAAAGTATACAAATGGCGGTTTTACACTCAATTTTGTAGAAACTATACCGGATAAATATCTCCAGAAAATAACAAATTACTACTCGATATATGACCTTATATATGACCCTATAGTAGTGAGCGATACCACAGCAAAATACAGGGGGTGGGATAGTTGGAGTC
>NZ_BBRU01000018.1:0-1297 GCF_001431085.1 Candidatus Symbiothrix dinenymphae | reverse complement strand
ATCGTACTCAGCACAGCCTCCTGCGGCAAATTAGAAGGACCGGCATTAAAATTATACTTTTTCATATAGACACTATTTTTTATTTTTTGTTACGGCTGCAAAGGTACGGATAATTTTTGGAAAATAGAGTTGTTTTGTTTTGAAAAAAAAGTGTACCTTTGCGCCAATTATTCACTTGGCATTAACATAATTTTTGCCACAACTTTTTAATCATTATGGATTTAGTACAAAAACAAAATTTCGCCGAATTGATAGACAATGTCTATCAAACGCATTATGTGTTGCAGCAACACGCAGTCAAAGCCGTCAATCGCAATCTGACAATCAGAAATTGGCTGACAGGCTTCTACATCGTAGAGTATGAGCAAAATGGAGCAGACCGTGCACAGTATGGTACCCGCTTGCTCGAAGAAATTGTCAAAAGCATCAAAGCCAAAGGGGTGAAAGGCTATTCGGCGATGTCTTTGAAAAATAGTCGTGCTTTTTATAAAGCGTATCCTCAAATTCGACAGTCAGTGACTGTCGAATTACAAAAGGCTGATTATAATCATTTTATGTCAATATCGTCTCAATTTTTGTCAATTCGACAGACAGTGTCTGTCGAATTACAAACAGCTGATTTTGAGGAAGATACATCAGTTTTGACGGAAGAACTCGCAATTCAACAGACACTGTCTGTTGAATTGCAAGAAGAGTACCCAATCCCGTCTGAATTACTCCTTTCGCGTTTGTCCTTTTCGCATTTTTTAGAATTATTAAGGGCAAATGACCCTTTGGAACGCCTTTTTTACGAAGTCGAGACCATCAAAAACAATTGGAGTGTTCGCGAGTTGGAGCGGGCGATTGATACTGCTTTGTATGTTCGGACAGGATTATCAAAAAATAAGGAGGCGATTGTTGCCAAATTCAACAATATGAAACCTGCGCAAACGGCTGATATAATTAGAAATCCATATTTCATGAATTTTCTTGAGATGGAAGAGAAAGCGGAATACAGCGAATCAGATTTGGAAAATGCCCTTTTGAACCATCTACAGCAGTTTTTGATTGAACTTGGCACGGGCTTTTGCTTTGAAGCGCGGCAGAAACGCATCACGTTCGACAATACACACTACCATATTGACTTGGTTTTCTACCACCGCATTTTGAAATGCCATGTTTTGATTGACCTGAAAATCGGCAAATTTAGTCACGCCGATGCCGGACAAATGAATGTGTACCTCAACTATTTTCGCGAAAATGAGATGGCAGAAGGCGACAATCCCCCAATCGGGCTTATTCTCTGTGGTGATAAAAA
>NZ_BBRU01000017.1:0-1555 GCF_001431085.1 Candidatus Symbiothrix dinenymphae | reverse complement strand
ACGCGTGCTTGCCCATGGTCATGGCGGTGGCAGCGATAATCGCGGGTGTATGGTCGGCAGTAGCCACGATGACGGCATCGATGCTTTTGCCCATTTCGTCATACATCTTGCGCCAGTCTTTGTACTGCTTCGCGTTGGGATTTTCTTTGAACACGCCGGCAGCGTATTTCCAATCCACATCGCACAGGGCTACGATATTTTCCGTACCCTTCACCGCTTTGATGTTCGCGTTACCCATACCGCCGATACCAATAGCAGCGATATTAAGTTTATCACTTGGAGCTGTCGCTCCACTAATGTTTTTGCCCATCACGAAACTCGGAAGAATCGTCAATCCGGCGGCAGCTAAACTGCCTTTTTGAAGGAAGTCCCTTCTTGACATTGAATCTGACATAATACTTAATTTAACTTTTAATTTATTTAATAATTTATTTTTTATTTAGAATAATCCGCTTTCACAAAAGCAGCTTCATTCAAATAGTCCAAACTGGATTTGACGGATTCCATTTCCGGCAAATCATACTTCTCAACCTCCACAATGAGGTATTTCGTGGAAGAATCAATGTTGTTAAACAACTCTTCGAAGTCCATATAGCCACTTCTGCCCAATCCTCTTTCGTCTTTCACGTGAAGCAAATCGAAACGTCCGGGGTATTGTTTGAACAAATCGGCTGCCTTACGGTTGCCTTTTTGGCTCCAATACACGTCCAATTCGAAGAATACTTTCGCGGGGTCGGTGTTTTGAACCATGTAATCATACACCACTGTGCCGTCGTCATACACTTTTGTAAACTCATGCGCATGGTTGTGATAGCCGAATTTCAGCCCGGCAGCAGCGCATTTTTCGCCAATCCGGTTGAAGTAGTCGCAGTAGGCTTTTAAGCCTTCCAATGTGTCGGGAACGGGAAATCCGGGAACGACAATGTACTTCATGCCGGCGGCTTTGTGCGTGGCAATACATTTGTCCCACCATGCCCAAACCGGTCCCATGTCGGCTTCCAAATTTTTACCCACATGGCACGACAAAGCCGTCATTCCGGCAGCCTCAATCTTTGCCTTAAACACTTCGGGCAACATTCCGTAGATTTTGCCGTCGTCATAACTTGCACTCTCCACATACTTGTAGCCTGCCTTTCCAATGATGGAAATCACCGAATCAATCCCCACCGTCTCATCACGGATACTCCCGCGCAGGGAATACATCTGAATCCCGATGTTTTTTTCACAATTGTTGCCACAGCCACAAGAGGCAACCATCAGCATCGCAACTGATAGCAAGAACACATTTCGCATCTTTTTCATATACTTTTACTTTTTAAATTGTTATAAAATTATTGACTTTTAAAATTGATGCTGCAAAGGTAGTAATAATTTTTGAATAACATGTTTTTTTTCCCGATATTGCCTAAATCTTTTTTTTCGGCTAAATCTTTTTTTTCAGGTGCTATTTTTTGCAAACGGTGTTTTTGTCCCGCAGGGACAGCACAATGCGGCGTTCTGTGTCCCGCAGGGACAGCACTTTATTAACCGTAGACTTCAGTCTACGGTATAAAAA
>NZ_BBRU01000016.1:0-1633 GCF_001431085.1 Candidatus Symbiothrix dinenymphae | reverse complement strand
AGAACGCTTATGCCGTGTTGAAATTCGACTTTTCGGGTATAGACACGTCCAACGAAGACAGGTTTCGGACTTCTTTTTCCGGTAAAATACAAAAGGCTGTTCGTCAGTTTGTTGCCCTTTATCGAAACCTTCCTCAAAGTAATACTCGGAAATTTTTTCCACTACTTTGAAAGCCGTAATTAGTTTCAAATTAAAAGTTGCTTCCCCATTACCATTATCTATCAACTCCTTTTGGACACGATTGACCCCTCTGCTGAAACGATTTACATAACCCAAAACCTTCATCGCTTCGGCAATAAAAGGATTGCGGTAGTCATTCACATTCGGAAAATTGCCGGAATGCACCTTGCCATACAACCCGCCATGATTCAACACCTCAATCCGGTCGTCGTATTCATAAAATTGAATTGGAGCATTCGATTCATAATCGCGGTGCATAATAGCGTTCATAAGTAACTCACGAGTAGCCCAATACGGATAGTTTGAAACCGTTTCTTCTCTCAAAACGCTTACCGGAATTGGACGTTTTTGCGAAACGCTTGTTTCAATAAAATTATCTATCTTCACTAATGCTTTGCACAGATTGCCACTAAATTTAAACTCATTGGCAATGTCAGCCGCTTTGTTTTTCCCCTTAAAACGGACATATTGCACATAGGAGCCATGAATATATCGTTCAGGATTTAACCCAAAGAGAATAATCGCTCCGCAAGTTGGACAATTGTAGCGCAAGTCATAAAACCCCAAAGAAGACAATTGCTCTTCAATGCTTCGCTTGTCCTCCTCAAGTACTTCTTCGGCTACTGCTTGCGGCAAAAATTCTTTTTTAATAATTGGAATATCAAGGTCGGCAATAGAAGTGCCTATACACGGCATAGCATCGAACGTTCGGATACAAGATAACCTTCGCTCCGTCAAAATCTTTTGCTCAGCATCCGTAGCAAGCCCTTTGCGCGGTCCAACGCGAACCCAAACGCGCCCTTTATAACGTATCGGAGGCAACTCCGAAGGTTGTACTTCCGCCACCAACAAATCACCGGCATCAAAAGTAAATTTCTCAACCGTCATCACCGGCTGTGGCAGTATGTTGCCATCTGTCCGGATATTGGATATTTTCAGCAACAATTTATCATCAACTTTCAGTCCTGACAATTTTCCATCATCATGCGCACCAAGAATCAGGTAGCCATTCTTGCCGCTGCCCGAAACATCATTCGAGAAAGCGCAAATAGCCTGACAGAACTTATCCATATTGTCTGTCGAGATAGTTCGCTCCACATGATAACTTTCTGTATCGCTGAGTATATTTTTCAATTTTTGTTTGCTAATCATAAACTAACAATTTCAGAATAAACTTTTAATAAAAAATATCTATTAAGATAATTTATGCAACAATTTTTCAGCAGGAAGTAATGGAATTTTTTGCTCGTTGAATTTGGCAGTCACTGACTGCCAAATTGTAATATCCTCATTATCAATAGCAGTAATCGCACATTGTATTCGCTATCTTTTCAAAATCGCTCTGTAAAAATTTTACCGTCAAAAATCCCAGCTCCCCTCAATATCGCAGCTTTTGCAGCCTCACCCAAAGCATCCAAATCCTCACCTGTCAACGCCTCATCCACATACAATC
>NZ_BBRU01000015.1:0-1661 GCF_001431085.1 Candidatus Symbiothrix dinenymphae | reverse complement strand
TTTCGATAAAGGGCAACAAACTGACGAACAGCCTTTTGTATTTTACCGGAAAAAGAAGTCCGAAACCTGTCTTCGTTGGACGTGTCTATACCCGAAAAGTCGAATTTCAACACGGCATAAGCGTTCTTTTTCGGCGTAGGATGCTTGCCAATGTAAAGCCCGCCGAACAGATTTTCAAAATTTGCTGCTCGGTTTACGTCATAGTAATGCTCAAGCAAAGAGAAGAACAGACTCTTGCCGAATTTGCGCGGACGGATGAAAAACTGATATGAATTAACCTCATTTTCAAGCTGTTCAAGAAACCATGTCTTATCCACATAAGCATAGTTTTCGATAATCAATTTTTCAAAATTGGAAGTGCCATAAGGCAACCGCTTCACTGTTTTTGTTTCCATAATTTTTTGTTTTTGGGGACAAAGGTACAATTTATTTTGTCACATGTTTTTTATCATGCATAAAATTCAGCATCCACGTCTTGTATTCGCTATCTTTTCAAAATCGCTCTGTAAAAATTTTACCGTCAAAAATCCCAGCTCCCCTCAATATCGCAGCTTTTGCAGCCTCACCCAAAGCATCCAAATCCTCACCTGTCAACACCTCATCCACATACAATCCAATTATTGCAGTAAAATAGTATGAACTTGGTAGCCCATCATACCGCTTCGCCACATATTTGTCAAAATTTGTTATCAAATTGAACAAATCTACGCATATTTGATAATTGGACAAATCGTTATGCTTGCGATTTTGCAGCAATGCTTCTGCCTTTTCTAAACATTCCCTGCTTTCGTTTTGGAGGGCTTTGTTGATTAGTTCGCGGGCGGTTTTCTTTTGTGCGGTTGTAAAATCCATATTACTAATTTTTTTATTTCGGCGCAAAGGTAACTAAAATCGTTCTATTTTGCGAATTATCGATCAAATAATGCTTTTATTTTCCAATACCCTCCCCTTTTGCCACCTACGCGGTCAAGCAAACCTGCGGTTTTCAGTTTGTTTAACCTCTCTTTAGTGGCAGTTAGTTTTTTCCCTGTTTTTTGTGCAATCTCAGGAATTGTTAGAAGCGGATTCTCCTCAATTAACGACAGTATCAAATCATCAATCTCATCAGTTTTTAGGTCGGTTTTTAGGTCGGTTTTTAAGTCGGTTTTTAGGTCAGTTTTTAGGTCGGTTTTTAGGTCAGTTTTTGAATCATCAATTTCAGTAGTTTCTATGCTGGTTTTTAGGTCGGTTTTTAGGTCGGTTTTTGAATTATCAACCAACATCGCATTTTTCGGAGGTATAAAGTCAGGCAATTTTTCTTTATACAGCGTTACCTGAAAGCCATTTGTAATTTCCTCAAACAATGGCTCTCTCACTCCATAATTCCTGCAAATATCCTGCACACGGGTAATGCCGGTGCCGTATTTTTCTATCTCTCCCATTTCCTTAAATGCCTTGGTAACCAATTTGTTGCGCGATTTTGAAGAATATTTTCCCGAAAGCAGTCCTTCAAGGGTATTTCCGCCATAAAGTTTGCCCGGATTGTAAAATTCCATTCTGTCGTCAAAAATTTTAATAACACTTCCCGAACTGTCACGATAGTCGCGATGTACTACCATATTGATAACAATTTCGCGAATGGCATCGGTGGGATAATCAAACCGTTCTGTGCGCTTTGGCTC
>NZ_BBRU01000014.1:0-1671 GCF_001431085.1 Candidatus Symbiothrix dinenymphae | reverse complement strand
GCCTGATGCGGCGCACCGTTTCGACATACAATTTCTGCGGCGGAAATTGAATCGTGGCATCGCCCGAATGCACGCCGGCAAATTCGATGTGCTCCGAGATGGCATACGTCACGACTTCGCCCTTGTTGGCAACCGCGTCGATTTCGATTTCCTTCGCGTTCTGAATAAATTTGCTCACCACCACCGGATGTTTCTGCGACACATTCGCCGCCAATTTCAGAAACAGATTCAGCTCCGTTTGGTTGGAGCAGACGTTCATCGCGGCACCAGAAAGCACGTAGGACGGGCGCACAAGCACCGGAAAGCCCACTTCCTCCACAAACTTGTCGATGTCGGAGAGCGAACTCAACTCCTTCCACTGCGGTTGGTCGATGCCCAAGCGGTCGAGCATTGACGAAAATTTGTGCCGGTCTTCGGCATTATCAATATTTTTCGCACTCGTGCCGAGAATTGGCACACCGGCTTGGTCGAGCGACAGCGCGAGATTGTTCGGGATTTGCCCCCCCGTCGAGAGCACCACGCCGTGCGGATTTTCCAGTTCGAGAATGTCCATCACGCGCTCAAATGTGAGTTCGTCAAAATACAGGCGGTCGCACATATCGTAGTCGGTGGACACCGTTTCGGGATTGTAATTGACCATCACGCCGCGCCAGCCGCGCTTGCGAATCGTTTCCAGCGCATTCACCGAGCACCAGTCAAACTCAACGCTACTGCCGATGCGATACGCGCCCGACCCGAGCACGACCACTGAACGCTTGTCGCCCAGATAGTTAACGTCGTTTTCGATGCCATTGTAGGTGAGGTACAGGTAATTGGTCAGTGCCGGAAATTCCGCCGCCAGCGTGTCAATCTGCTTCACCACGGGCACGATGCCGAGTTTTTTGCGGTGGTCGCGCAGCACGGCTTTGTTGTCTGTCGCCGTATCGTTTTTGTAGATGAGTTTTGAAATTTGGTAGTCCGAAAAACCTTTTTGCTTCGCCGTTTTCAGCAACTCGGCAGGCAATTTCTCAATGGAATTGACCTTTTCGAGTTCTTTGGACGTTTGATGGATGCCCTGCAATTTTTGCAAAAACCACAGGTCAATTTTCGTCAATTCGTGGATGCGCTCAATGGTGTAACCCGCCTCCAGAGCCTGCGCGATGATGAAAATGCGCTTGTCGGTAGGCTCGCTCAACGCCTTGTCGATGTCGTCCTCCTCCGCCAAACCCTTGTTGGCGACGAAGCCGTGCATCCCCTGCGCAATCATCCGCAGCCCCTTCTGAATCACCTCCTCAAAACTGCGCCCGATGGACATCACCTCGCCCACGCTCTTCATACTCGACCCAATCTCCTGCGACACGCCGTGAAACTTGCCCAAATCCCAACGCGGAATTTTGCAAACAATATAGTCCAAAGCCGGTTCAAAAAACGCCGGCGTGGTCTTCGTAACCGAATTTTTCAAATCCTGCAAGCCATAGCCCAACGCCAATTTAGCCGCAATAAACGCCAACGGATAGCCCGTAGCCTTCGATGCCAGCGCAGACGAGCGGCTCAAACGCGCATTCACCTCAATCACGCGGTAGTCCTCCGACACCGTGTCGAAAGCATACTGCACGTTGCATTCGCCCACAATCCCAATGTGGCGGATGATGCGAATCGCCAACTCGCGCAATTTGTGATACTCCTTATTAG
>NZ_BBRU01000013.1:0-18417 GCF_001431085.1 Candidatus Symbiothrix dinenymphae | reverse complement strand
ACCTCAAGCCATACCCGAACGGATACAGCACCTCGCCATCGAAATAGCGGTAAGTGCGATTTTTCATTTCATACGAATTGAAAGGCGGCAGGTCGCTGTCTTTTGCATAAAACGTGACCGGCAATTTGCCCGAAGGGTTGTAGTCGCCAAACAGAACATCTGCAATAGCATTGCCCGCATCTTGCCCGCCATACCAGACGTTGAGAATGGCGGGGATATTTTCCGACTCCCAAGGCGTGGCAATCGCACTTCCGGTCATCATCACAAACACCACAGGGATATTCTCGGCATGCAACGCCTGCATCAAAGTCGTCTGCACTTTCGGCAACAGGATGCTCCTGCGGTCATCAACTCCCTTTGTCCTCTCTATCTGAGGCGAAATACCGCCTACATATATGACAACATCATAACCTTTGAGACGTTTGGCTAAAGTTGCAATTTCTTCGCTGCTTTTTTCGGAAGGGAGCACGAAATCAATGCCTTTTTCGTAGGTAATGGTAACATTCTTTAACTTACTTTGTATCGCCTTCAGTGGCGTACTTATCGTGGTTGGAACGCCGTTGTAACTGCCCAGCAGCGTTGTTTCATTGTCTGCATTGGGTCCCACAACCGCCACTTTTTTCAATTTTTTGCTCAGCGGCAAAATATTTTTATCATTCTTTAACAACACGATAGACTCCCGCGTGATTTTAGCCGCCAAAGCCTTGTGGGCAGGCGATTCTAATGTGGAAACGGGTATTTTGGCATAGCTCACGGCTTCTGCGGGGTCAAACATACCCAATCGAAAACGGATAGTGAACAGGCGTTTGAGGGACACATCAATTTGGGTTTCCGTAATCAAACCTGTTTTCACTGCATCTACCAATGCTTTGTAGGCTTCCCTGCCGCAATCAATATCTGTGCCGTGAAAGACAGCATCGGCCGCCGCATGAGCCGCATCGGGATGGGTCTTGTGGTGTTTATAGAAATTATCTATCGCCTCGCAATCCGAAGCCACATAGCCGGAGAAGCCCCACTCGTTTCGTAAAATCTGCAGCATAAGTTGGTCGTTGCCGCAACAGGGCTGCCCGTTATAGCCATTGTAGGCGCACATCACCCCCGCCACATTGGCTTCCATCACCAACGCGCGAAAGGCGGGGAGGTAAGTGTCCCACAAGTCATAAGGGCTGACAACGGTGTTGAAATAATTCCGCGTGTTTTCCGGTCCGCTATGCACGGCATAATGCTTGGCACAGGCGGCTGCTTTCAGGTATTTGGGGTCATCGCCCTGCAATCCGCGAACAAAAGATTTGCCCATCGCAGCGGTCAAAAAAGGGTCTTCACCGTAAGTTTCCTGAGCGCGCCCCCAACGCGGGTCGCGAGCAATATTGAGGTTTGGTGTCCAATAGGTTAGCCCATGATAAATAGTCCGATTGCCTTTGGATGAGGCATCGTGATAGATGGCTCTCCCCTCGTCGGAGATAGCGACGGCAACCTGTTCCAACAGGGGCACATCCCAAGCCGCAGCCATCCCAATAGCCTGTGGGAAAACGGTTACCTTGTAATCGGTGCGCGCAACACCATGCAGACATTCGTTCCACCAGTTGTAAGCCGGGATGCCAAGCCGGTCTATAGCCGGAGCATTGTTAAGCATCTGCAACACTTTTTCTTCAAGTGTCAATCGGGCAACCAAGTCTGCAACTCGTTCATCTACAGAGCGTTGCGCATCGTTGAAAGGATAACTTTGAGCAGTAGCCGACAAGCTCACACACGCACATAAGGCGCATAAAGACAAGTTTTTTAATGTTTTCATATTTATCATTATTTTTTATTTATATTTTGAGCGCAAAGGTAAGGAATACTTTTTAGTTATGGATAATTTTTTCATGAAAATCATTACCTTTGCAAAATGAAACAATCAAACATAGAAAAGTTGCGCCAAGCAATGCAGGAAGCCTCTGTACAAGCCGTCATAGTGCCGCTGACAGACCCGCATTGCGGCGAATATACGCCCGACCATTGGAAAACTTTGCAATGGTTGTCGGGCTTCACCGGTTCGGCGGGGATGCTGGTCGTAACACTCCTCAAGGCGGGGCTGTGGACGGATTCGCGGTACTTTTTGCAGGCGGATGAGCAGCTGCAAAACACCGGTATAGTGCTGTTTAAGGCAGGATTGCCCGATACACCTTCGCTCGAGGCGTGGCTGACGGATGAACTTTCGGCAGGCGACACCATCGGCTTTGAGGGTGAGGTTTTTGTGGCTTCGCAGGCAAGGAGTTTGCTCTACTATTTTGGAAAAAAACGGATTGCCGTAAACACGGATTTTGCACCATATAATATATGGTGGGAAAATCGTCCTGAAATTCCGCTGAACAAGGCATTTATTTTGTCGGAACATTTTACGGGCGAGAGTGTTCGCAGCAAAATTCAGCGGTTGCGCGAGGCACTGCATGCACAAAAGGCGAATTGCACCGTTTTGGCGGCATTGGATTCGATTGCGTGGCTGTTTAACCTGCGTGGCAGCGACATTCGCTACAATCCCGTGGCAGTGAGTTATGCCTTTGTGAGCGATACAGAGGCGGTGCTGTTCATGGATTTCAGAAAACTGACTGATGAGGTAAAGGATTATTTGCGGGGTGAGGGGGTGACGTTGGCGGAGTATGATGCGATGGATGCTTTTGTAGAGGCAACGCTGGCGGCTTCCAACAATGGCTGCCCTGTGGTGCTGATTGCTCCGAATAAAGTCAATTATCATTTATATCAGAGGATTGCGGGTCAAGCCCGCAATGACGGTTCTAATCATGGGATTGCGGGTCAAGCCCGCAATGACGGCTCTAATCATGGGATTGCGGGTCAAGTGATAGAAGTGGATGTGCACCCGATTGACCAAATGAAAGCCATCAAAAATGAGGTGGAAATAGCCGGTTTTCGCAATGCGATGCAGCGCGATGAGGTGGCGTTGGTCAAATTTGAGGCGTGGCTAAGGCAGCAATTGGCAGACTATCAGGTTGTTACGGAATTGGATGTCAGCCGCAAATTGCTGGAATTGCGTAGCGAGCAGGACTATTTTGTGAGCGAAAGTTTTGAAACGATTGCGGCTTACGGTGCGCACGGCGCGATTGTGCATTACACGCCAACGCCTGAAAGCAACGCGCGAATTTTGCCCGAGGGGTTGCTGCTGGTGGATTCCGGTGCGCATTATTTGGATGGCACCACCGACCTGACCCGCACCATCGCCGTTGGAACGGTGACGGACGAGATGAAGCGCGATTTCACCATGCTGCTGAAAGGGCATATCGCCCTGGCACGCGCGAAATTTCCGAAAGGAACGGTCGGGACGCAACTCGACATCCTGGCACGTCAATTCATTTGGCAAGACGGTCAAAACTACCTCCACGGCACAGGACACGGCGTAGGGCACTGCCTAAGCGTGCACGAAGGACCGCAAAGCATCCGCATGAATTACAACCCGACCCCGATTGAGCCGGGGATGCTCACCTCCAACGAGCCGGGCATTTACAAAGCCGGTCGCTACGGCATCCGCATCGAAAATTTGCTGCTCTGCATCCCCGCAGCAACAACCGAATGTGGCGAGTACTATCAATTTGAAACGCTCACCCGCTGCCCGATAGATAAGTCACTGCTCGATAACGGTTTATTGACGAAGGAGGAGGTGGAGTGGCTGACAATGAACAGGTATTAATGATGTGAAGGTTCTTTCTCGCGATGGTGTTTAATTGTTGCCGCAGCCATTGCAAGTGGCTGTAACACGATATATTCAGAAGATTTACAACATAATCAAATCATAGAAAATACATTAGTGATTATAAATCCCTTTTGCATCCATAAACAGTAATAAAAATTCATAATAAAAAAATATGACTATCCGCAATCATACCACTAAATAGCGTTTCCTGCAAGCAATTTTCTGGTTTTGTCCCGCAGGGACAGCACTTTATTAACCGTAGACTTCAGTCTACGGTATAAAAATGATAAGATTCCATTAGTCCCGCATGGGACGGCACGTGAGATGAGTGCAATTTTGCTGAATAACAATGTGTCGTCCCATGCGGGACTTTGGGGTGTGGGCTCCGTCACTCCCGTAGACTGAAGTCTACGGTTAATAAAGTGCTGTCCCTGCGGGACAAAGAGCGAAAGCCAAGTGGTATGATTGCGGATAGTCATCTAAAAAAAACTTATGACATAAACAAAATGCGGTAATTCTGCACCACGACTTTTTTGCCGACTACTCCGCACTTTTTGCTGAAAATCAGTCGATTGCGACCGCCATCACAGCCCATCACTAAAGCGGATTATCGTTAATGAATCATCGAACCGGCAATCACACGCTCAACATAAATGCAGTTGAATGTGTTTTGGATATCCGCTTCGGCTTGGTCAGAAATAATAACCGGTCTAAAATAATTCATAGTTTTTCATCTTCAAAAACTCTTTCCATGGCAGCTAACCATTCGGGGGCAAGTTCAACTTTTTTGCGCGGTTTTGGCTTAAATCCGGGATACGGTTCATACCTAAATTCGGGACTGTGCAGTCGTTCATCGGTCATTTCGTCCATATCAACTTCGCCGGAACGTGCCATTCGGGAAAGTTTCATGAAATCAATGCCGGATGTTTCCGACCAATCCAAGTCAATTGCATCAAACACTTCATCCAAAGTATGTCCTATAGGTTTACCATACTTGTCGCGCGGGATGATAAACTCGTGTGCAACGGTCAGATACGGTTGCGGCTGAGCAACCTCATACGCCACTTCATACGCCGCCACAGCAACGTCGCTAACCATCTGTGGCTTGTCTGCCGGAATGTCTTGATACGTTTTCATAATGAGAATTTTTCTCTCTGTTTTTTTACTTTTGTCGTTCTTAGAAGTTTTATTCGCGACCTCTTTATTTACGAGCAAAATCTAGGTTGCTCGTAATAGCGATTTTTCGCAGTTACTAATTGAACTTACCCATGATTTAAAATTATTGATATATGTTACGTACTGTTTACACCCCTCAAAATGAGCAATGTACACTTCCTATTCCCAGAGATTATGTGGGTAAGAAATTGGAAATCATTATTTTTCCTGTGGAAGAAGTTATTTCGGAAGCTGCTTTTTTCAAAGAGAAGAAAGTAACTTTCACGGATTTTGGGCTTAAAGCACCTGTTGAATATAAATTTGATAGAGAAGAAGCCAATGAACGATAGAAATAAAGTTTTCCTTGACAGCAATGTGGTGATTTATGCTTATCATAATGAAGAAAAAGATAAGCAAACGATAGCCAAATTGTTGATTAACAATAATAATAGCGTAATCAGTACGCAAGTATTGCAAGAAATCAGTAATACATTGAGCCGCAAATTCAAGGCAAAGTATGATGTCATTCAGGCATTGCTGGTAGAATGTATCCAAAACTGTGGCGAAGTTTATATCAATACTCAACAAACCGTTTTCAAAGCTTGCAGTATTGCCGACCGCTATCAGTTTTCGTTTTACGATAGTTTAATTGTTGCCGCAGCCATTGAAAGTGGCTGTAACACGATATATTCAGAAGATTTACAACATAATCAAATCACAGAAAATACATTAGTGATTATAAATCCCTTTTGCATCCATAAACAGTAATAAAAATTCATAACTATAAAAGATAAAATCTTCTTAGTTATACCCAACAACTTTCGTTATTTTATCTATGACTTGTTCCAGCTCATAAGCTGTGATATGCCCAAACGTTTTACACAAATTTGGGTCTAAGTTTACCCGCCATATTTCACCTTGTTTCATGGAAATCGGCATTATCTAAGTGGGTAAATGCGGTCAATTCTTTATTTGTTCGATACTCATCAGCCATCAAATTAACCGCTTTTTCCAATGAATGGACACTATCTTCAGCGCGGACAGAGTGTATCGTGCGCTCCACTATATACATCCGCTCCGATATAGGGAGACGGTAAATTTCATGTAAAACATCCATTGTCGGAGATGCTTTTCTTTTTTTCAGAGTTTCTGTTGCAACTGCTTCCATATCTTTATCATTTTTGGCGCAAAGGTACAAAATAGTTATGAGTTATGAATTATGTGGTCGTAAAAAAACGAAAGGGAAATTTGTCGTCAGACACTAATTAGAAAAAAGTTTGTTTGTTTGAAAAATAATGCTTACCTTTGCGGTATCAATTAACGGTTCTTCAAATTATCCCCCGCGCAAGCACACGGGGAAGAAGATGGAAGAACCGTTCGTTGTTACAATATACGCATATAATAAAAAAAAAACGGCATTGCGAATTAAATATATATTTGTATCTTTGCAGCCAAAAATAAATTAAAATGAACAAAATGAATTTAATAAAGTATTTCGCTGTAATCCTGCTGACAGGTTCATTCTCTTGTTGTAATAACGCCGGATTTACCGTAAAATCTCCTGACGGAAAATTCTCCCTGCAACTTGTGCCGGATAACACCGGCAGTTTGTCCTACAAAGTTTTTAACGGGCACACGGAAGTGATTTCAATCTCTGCCATGGGCGTTACCGGCGCGGACTCGGCTTGGTCGTTTGTGGAAAATCTTACCTTTGTGAAAGCATACGCGGAGTCCATTGACGAAACTTACCAACTCCCTACCGGAAAAGTAAAGACTTACCACAATCAATGCACTGAGAAGCGGTACTGTTTTCGCAATAAAGCAGGAAATGAAATAACCATCGAATGTCGCGCTTACAATGACGGAGTTGCCTTTCGGTATGTCATTGAGAAAGAAGGAGATATCGAGATTATTTCCGAAAACAGTTGCTTTGATTTACCCGGAAACGCCACCACATGGATGATGAATTATGCACCTCATTACGAGAATTTTTATCCTAAACGGGAACTGTCAATTATCGGCGATGAACAATTGTCGTATCCGGCACTTATCCAAACAGGCACTCAATGGCTTTTGCTCACAGAAGCGAACGTCTATAATCATCCGGCCACTCATCTTCAAAAAGTGCGGGAAAATTCACTGAAAGTCGTTTTTCCCGAAAAATCATTCACGGTTTCCAATCTCTATGAATCGCCCTGGCGGACGTTTATTATCGGCGACCGGTTAAAAACCATTGTAGAATCCACGATGGTCGAAAACTTGAATCCGCCATCCGTCATTCAAGACATGTCGTGGTTGGAGCCGGGAGTAGCCGTTTTCCCCTGGTGGGGGAATTATGGAGCTAATTCTTACATTGATACGCTTAAAGCATACGTCGATATGGCAGTAGAAATGAATTGGCAATGGATAGAATTTGATGTGGCATTAGTGGGTATGTATGAAAACAGCATGCCGACCAAACTTTGGGAAACAACGCCCTGGCTCAAAAAATTTACGGATTACGCCAACGGCAAAGGCATCAAAGTCTATGGCTGGGATGGATTTGATGTTCTGAAAACCAAGGAAGGACGTGACCATGTGTATGGCAGCTATCGTGATTTGGGCATCAAAGGCATTAAAATCGATTATGTGGATAATGACAAGCAGCATGCCATGCAATTCAGAGAAGCGGCAATGAAAGAGGCGATTGATTACGGGCTGATGGTTAGTTTTCATGGCGAAACCCTACCTCGCGGGCAACGCCGAAAATACCCGAACCTGATGACTTGCGAAGGAGTCAGAGGGTCTGAGTATTATACATTTCAAGGGAGCAAAGGTCCTAATTCCGGACATAATTGCACGCTTCCATTCACGCGAAATACCGTAGGTCCGATGGATTATACCCCTGTTACGTTTACTATCCGCAACGAAAACCCCCGCTCTACCACGTATGCACACGAATTGGCTTTGCCGTTTATCTTTGAATCAGGCTGGGTTTGCATGGCAGATAGACCGGAAGCATATTTAAATTCTCCGGCAAAAGAAATACTAAAAAAAATCAAAGCCACTTGGGACGAGACGATTTTTATAGACGGCTATCCGGGCGAGTACGTCTGCATGGCGCGCCGACACGACAACGAATGGCATTTAGGTGCTATCAATGCCGGAACAGAACGTACCATCTCAGTCAAGTTGGATTTTCTGAAAAAAGGAAGCTATACCTTCAAAGTATATGAAGACCATCCCGAAACGCCCATGACCAATATTAAGATACGCGAAGTAACGGCATCGGCAGGCGATGTGTTGCAGTTCAAGTTGATACCGAATGGAGGCTTTTGCATGGTAATAGAATGAAATCTTTGCATCCTGAATTGTATAAAAATAACATATAATAAAAAAAAATATATACCTTTGCGGAACTTTAGTAAATAAAAAGAGTAAAAATGAAAATAAAAAGAGTAAAAATGAAAATGAAAACAGTAAGTAAGTGTTGTGTAGCAGTATGTCTTTTGTCAGGCTTTAATGCCTACGGTAAAGACGAAATTCGCCCGTATTCCGTTTTGCCCGAGCCGCAGCAAGTGGCATACAGCAAAGGTTCTTTCAAATTGAAAGATAAACTGACAATCGCGTTCCCGCCAAAGTTGGCAAACGAAGCAACATATTGTAGAGACGTGGCGCGCCACGTCTCAGCCGCCGCAAACCCCATCCTGCAAGAAGGCAAAAAATCGGGCGACATCACCCTCGTATTAGATGCCTCCGTGCTGTCCAAACATCCGGAGGGATATATTTTAGACATTCAGTCGAAAGGGATTGTCATTAAAGCCAATGCGCCTGCCGGTATTTTGTATGGGATACAGACTTTGCGGCAATTGCTTGGGGCGGCATTGGAGGCATCGGGACAGGCGGGTACGATACAATGTGGGACGATTACGGATTATCCGACCCTTGGCTGGCGCGCTTTTTTGTTGGACGAAGCTCGCCATTTCCTCGGGAAAGAGGTTGTGTTGAAATTGCTGGATAATATGTCGCGCCTGAAAATGAATGTTTTTCATTGGCATCTTGTTGATATTCAGGGGTGGCGCATTGAAATCAAAAAATATCCGGAACTGACAAAAACAGGTGCTGCCCGTGATAACTCTTCATTCAATAAATCATTCGCGAGTTTTTACACTCAGGAAGAAATCCGAGAAATTGTCGCTTATGCTGCCGCACGACACATTACCATTGTGCCCGAAATAGAAATCCCGGGACATTCCGGTGCCGCCATAGCCTCCTATCCATGGTTGGGGTCGGCAGATGTATTGAATCTGACTAATCCTGCGGTGGAGGATTTCATCAAAGATATGTTGGAAGAAATAATAGCCTTGTTTCCCGGCAATGTGATACACATCGGCGGCGATGAAGTGACTTATAGATACTGGAAAAATACGCCTTCCATCGTGCAATATATGCAGGAACACAACATTCTGTCGCCTGCCGACCTTCAGGTTAGCTTTACTAACCGAATAGCACATTGGCTTGCCGCTAAAAACCGTCGCATCATGGGTTGGAATGAGGTGCTCGGCAAGGTAATTCCTGATTATTGGCGTCCGATGCTTCCCGAAGACCACATTATAACACAACCGCTTACGTCCAACGCCATCGTGCATTGTTGGGAGGGAAATATCGACCTCATCCGGGAAACTATACAGGAAGGTTACGATATTGTTAATTCATTCCATTTACTGACCTATCTTGACTTGCTTGGCAACAAGTATATTCCTCTGGAAAAAGCCTACTCTTTCCAACCTGTTCCCGAGGGTTTGACGGCAGAGCAGCAAAAGAAAGTACTGGGTTTGGGCTGTCAGATGTGGACGGAACAAGTGCCGGACGAACAAAACATGAACACCAAAGTCTATCCCCGCATAGCCGCTTATGCCGAAGTGGGATGGACTGCCCCCGAAAAAAAAGATTACAACAGTTTCCTGAAAAGGTTGGATTATTTTCTGGCTGAATGGGAGAAACAGGGCATCCGCTATGGTCAGGTTCAACCCATTACTGCCCCAAATTGAGGTGAAGCAAGGTGGAACGGACCGGAAAAATGAAAACAAAATAAATAGATGAACGCAGTATATTTGGGAATTGATATAGGAGGAAGTTGGTTAAAGGTTGTTTTGGTTGATTCGCCCTCGCTTACAGGAATAAAAAATATCTCAAATTGGGTGCTTGCCAAACCTGTGAATAGAGTCAGAAGTCGCCTTGGCGAACAGGCTACGGCGGCGGATTTTATTGCTGCATTAGATGAGTTATTGTCTCTGGTCTTAAACGACAACGACAAAGTGATGGGCATAGGAATTTCGACAGCCGGAGTTGTGGATTATAAAGGAGAAAATATAATCATCGCCGCCCCGCATTTGAACCCCTTAAAAGACAAATCCTGGATAAATTATCTAAAACAACGTTTTCAAGCACCGGTAACTCTGATTAATGATGCGGATGCTGCGGCAATCGGAGCCGCCGCGCGAGGTTATCTGCAAGGATTTCATACTATTGGCGTTATGCCTGTCGGCACAGGCGTAGGCTTTACCCTTTGGCGTAATGGAAGAAAATGGAACCCGAATCAAATGTTGCCCCTGTTGGGTTGTGTCATGACGCCCGACGGCTCTTATGACCAAATAGCCGGAGTATCCGCCATTGCCGAATGTGCAGGTCATGACCTGAGCCTTATTTTTTCCGATTCCAGGTATGAAGAAGTACGATGCCGTTATGAAAAAGCATTGGCTAATGCGATATATACGGCGTGTGTGCTGTATCACACCGATATTATCCTGCTTGGCGGCGGATTGGCGGAAGCTATCAAGACAAGTGATTATCCCATAGAAGATATATTACAGGAAAAACTCCACGATTCTCTTGCTTTTCTGAACAAAGAGGTGCAAATAAAAGTAATGCGCGAGGGCAATGCCTTGCCTCTGATTGGTGCTGTACTGCTTGCCATGGGCGAAAGCATAGCACAAAACGCCACAAAATCCGGTAAAGTATATTCACAAATCAATACGGAGATTCCTTACGATGAAACCTTGAATTTACATACGATGGATGCTTCCGGCATTGTGAAATTGTTGTACAAAGCCGAAGAAGAAGCAGGACTGAAATTAAAGAAATCGTTGGATGATATCGCCGAAGTTGCCGTCCGCGTTGCAGAAGCCTTGGCTAAGGGCGGGCGCCTCATTTATGTAGGAGCCGGAACCAGCGGACGTCTGGCAGCGATTGATACGGTTGAATTGGCTTGTACGTTCGGTTTTCCCCGCGAACGGGTTTATACGCTTATCTCGGGAGGTTTGGCAGATGCGGCAATTGACATCGAAACGCATTTTGAAGAAGATGCCGGTTCTATTCCGGAACTGCTGCTTACAGGCATCAATGAGCAGGATGCGGTGATAGGCATTTCCGTCAGCGGGTCGGCTTATTATGTACAGTCGGCATTGGCATTCGCGAAAAGTCTGGGTGCCTATACCGTCTTTATTCAGGAGAGTGTCAATGTTCCTGTCACTTACTGCGATAATGTTATTTCCTTACATTCGGGGCATGAACTTGTTGCCGGGTCCACAAGGATGAAAGCAGGCACTGCTACGAAAAAGGTGTTGAATTTTATTTCGACAACAGCCATGATACTGCAAGGAAGAGTTCACGGTTGCTATATGATAGAAGTGGAATGTCTTAATCAAAAGTTAATCCATCGTGCTCAAAGTATTTTACATAAACTTTTCGGGTTGAACGACAAGGAAGCATTGGATTTATTGGAAAAGAACAATCTCAGTCTGAGGCAGACAATAAGCGAAATTACAAAATGCGCCATCCCGCCACACTTGCATCGCTCGGCATCCGCCAATCACCACGCGGAGAGAGGTTGACCGAACCCACTTTCGGACCGTCCGGCAGGCAACTGCGCTTGAATTGCTGACTGAAAAACCGCGTATAGAATACCTGCATCCACTTTTGAATCGTGGCATCATCAAATTTGCCCTTGAAAGCGTGTTGCGCGAGGAAAAAGATTTTTTCGGGCGTGAAGCCGTAGCGCAAGGTGTAAAAGAGGGAAAAATCGTGCAACTCGTAGGGTCCCACCACGTCTTCCGTGAATTGCGTCATGCTGCCGTCGGCACTTTTCGGCAGCAGTTCGGGGCTGACAGGCGTGTTGATAATGTCCTGCAAAGTCGCCTTGCTGCTCTCGTCCATCTGCGTTTCTGCCGCCCAACGCACCAGATGGCGGACGAGCGTTTTCGGGATGCCGGAATTCACACCGTACATCGAAATATGGTCGCCGTTGTAGGTAGCCCAGCCGAGTGCCAACTCCGACAAATCGCCCGTGCCGACCACCAGACCGTTCATTTGGTTGGACAAATCCATGAGAATTTGTGTCCGTTCGCGGGCTTGCGTGTTTTCGTAGGTGATGTTGTGAATTTTGGGGTCGTGCCCGATGTCCTTAAAATGCTGTTCACAAGCTGCCACGATGCTGATTTCTTTGATTTGAATGCCCAGCGACTGCATCAATTGCACGGCATTGGTGCGGGTGCGGTCGGTGGTGCCAAAGCCGGGCATCGTAACGCCGCAAATGGTTTGGCGCGGCAATCCAAGTTTGTCAACCGTTTTTGCGCACACCAACAGTGCCAAAGTGGAGTCCAAACCGCCTGACACGCCGATGATGAGGTGTGTGCAGTGCGTGTGCATCAGTCGCTTTGCCAATCCTGCCACTTGAATGGAGAAAATTTCTTCGCAACCGGCGTTGTATTGGTCTGTGGATGGGATGAATGGCGTCGGGTTGATGAAGCGGGAAAGACGATTATTGACCCGCAATCCCCTGCCGGAAATCGTAACGATGCGATAATTGTCTGCCACCGGACGGCTGATAAACGTGGTGTTTTTTTTGCGCTCTGCTGTCAATAATTCAACATCTATTTCGCTGAAAATCAGCTGTTCTGCATATTGAAAACGTTGCGCGTGTGCCAGCAATTTGCCGTTTTCATAGACATAGGCATTGCCTGCATAGACCAAGTCGGTGCTTGATTCGCCAAAACCGGCGGCGGCATAGACGTAGGCGGCTTGGCAGCGTGCCGATTGCTGGCTCAACAGCGATTTCACATAGTGCTGTTTGCCAATCAGTTCGTCACTCGCCGAGAGGTTGAAAATAAGATTTGCACCCGCCATAGCGTGGTAAGAACTGGGCGGGACTACCGACCAAACATCCTCGCAAATCTCAATCGCAAAGGTCAACGCGTCAGTCAATTCAAACAAGATATTCGTGCCAAAAGGCGTTTGCTGTCCGGCATATTGGATTTCTGTGACGGGCGTTTGCAGCGAATAGGCTTCAAACCAGCGTTTTTCGTAAAATTCGGCATAGTTGGGCAGAAAAACTTTCGGCACAATCCCCAAAATCTGCCCTTGAAAGCACACCACTGCACAGTTATACAATTTAGATTTGTGCTCAACCGGCGCACCCACGATGAAGCAGACGGGCATCTCGCGCGTGTCTTCCAGCAATTGCACCAACGATTGCGCCGCGCTCAGTGTCAAATTTTTCTGCAAAAACAAGTCCGCACAAGTGTAAGCCGTCAGCGACAATTCGGGAAAACACAAGGCTCTCACACCCTCCGAACAGGCTTTCGAAACCAATCCCGTGATGTGCTCCACATTAAACGCACAATCCGCCACCCGCACTTCAGGAATGGCTACAGCAACTCTGATAAATCCATGATTTTCCATAAATCAGTTACAACAAAACTTGCGCAAAGGTACAAAATAGTTATGAGTTATGAGTTATGAGTGAAGAGTTATGAGTCGGGGATGTTGCTGTCCCGTAGGCGCATCCCGTAGGGTGGGGTGTCAAACAGATTACAATCGGATGAAATTTTTGCGTTCTGTTTTTATCCCGTAGGGATTATAGCTCGGTAGAAAATCATACCTCTCCTTCTCCCCGCATCCCGTAGGGTGGGGTGTAAAAAAGAATGTAAAATTTCATTATTTATTCGTTCTAAATATGTATCTTTGCAGCCAAAAAGAATAATAAATATGGATACAAAAGAGCAACAAAGTATTGAATTATGGAAAGCCAAATCAATTGAGCGTTCCAAAGCGATTAAGCGACTAAAAAAGCGAATTAAGGAAATAGAACACAGTCGCGACAGTTGGAAAGAAAAATCTTTTGCAAATAAAGAGCGTGCAGACAGGTATGAAAATGATTTGTCGCAGATAAAAAAAAAACTGAACGAGATAACAGCGTAGTATTATTGCCTTGTAAAAATCGTCCAAAATATCATCGTTATGACGATTTTATAATACAACTTGCATTATCGTTAGTATTGCGTGTTGGTGTTAGTTTCAGGGCTGCGAGTAAGATATTTTGCGAGCTTCATCTTTGCTTGCATTTAAATCTTGGGACTCCAACACATACTACCATACTGCTTTGGACTAAAAAACAAGGTGTAGGAAATTTTCGGGAAAAGGAATATTTTAACACCCAAAAATGGATTTTGATAGCCGATGAAAGTATTCAATTTGGCAACAAAAAATTATTGTTTGTAATAGCCGTTCCTGTTTCAATGGAAAACAAGGGTAGTTACTTGAAATACAATGATATAACTCCGTTGAAAATAAAAGTATCAACGTCTTGGAAGGCTGAAGAGATTGCAGAAGTAATAAAAAACACCATAGATATTAAGCAGATTGAATATGCTGTATCCGACCTCGGAAGCAATCTGACAAAGGCATTTAGTATTTTGAATATCAAACATATAGAAGATATAAATCACAAATTTTCATGGATGATGCAGCATCTTTTTGAGGAAGATGAAATATTTAAGAATTACACAAAAGAACTATCTGATATGCGTGCAAAACTTTCGATGGGTAAATGTGCTCGCATCGTGCCTCCCAATCAACGAATAATGTCCCGATACATGAACCTGACACCACTTTTCAAGTGGGGAGTAAAGATGCTTAAACTTTTGGAAAACAATTGTTTAACAGAAGACGAATGCGAAAAATTAAAATTTTTGCCTCTATACAAAACCTTTATATTAGAGACTTACGAATTGCTTTGCAGCATGAATCAGACACAAAAAATAATGAAGAAAAATGGCATGAGTACGGCAAGTATAAACGAAGCATTGCAATTACTTGACGCACAGAACAATGCGAACGCAGAGATTATCAAATCAAAATTTATAGAGTATGTTCATAAAATGCAGCTAAGGGTGAGCGGACGGGAGTGTGTAATTTGTTCGAGCGACATTATAGAATCCTGTTTTGGAAAATACAAAGAACTTGTCAAAACAAACAAATCGGTAGGAATTAGCGATTTGTCGCTTTGTATATCGGCTATGCTTGGCAACAATAGTAATTTGAAAAAACAATTTGAAACTGTCTCAATAGATCGATTGAAGGAGTGGAAAAAAGAAAATATTGGTGAAACTCTGTTTGGTGAAAAAATAAATCTTATGAAAAAAGTTGCGTGAATATTTTCTTGGAAATAACAATCTTTTTGACACCCCACCCGTAGGGATGCAACATAATCCGCAATCGGTTGCATCCCTACGGGATGCTGAAATGGGGGGGCGGGGCGATTCTATTTTCTACCGAGCTACAATCCCTACGGGATAAAAACAAATGATGAACGAACAATATTCATAAAACATCCATCTTTTTTACACCCCACCCGTAGGGACAGCAATATCGTGCCATATAATTTACCGAAAAACCCATTTTTTGTCTGAACGTGGGTGCACGACAAATTTCCCTTTTTTACTCAGGGTCAATTGGCATTAAATATTACGGAGACCAATTACCCCACCCTTCGGGCATAACCGTCAGGTTAAGGCTGAAAGCCTTCGAGCACGAGCGTAGAGCATCGCCCTACGAAGGAAGCCCTGTTCGTTATCGTGTTGCTTAATTGTACCGACTCACTGCGTACTAACAAATGGATATGATTGCTCATTATCACAAAGGCAGGATTATATGATAGACTCTTGTTCAGCATAGGCAAATAACCTATGCTGAACTGCAGACTTTTTTTTAACTTGCTCACAATGAGGCTATTTGTAAATACTATTCTTTTACGCAGCGAATGGGAAGAGCAATCTTTTTGCTGGTATATCCCCCAGCTTCAAAGGCCAACATTGGATCAAAGTCACGCAGGACACGATTCACCCAATAAAGTCCTTGGTTCTCAACATTCCTATTATTTCCCCATAAACCACCGCCTGTAGGTAAAAACACTGCATTTCTCGGTGTCGTAAATGTTGCTGTTTGAGCATCCGGACCAAACCATGATCCTTTATCTGTGCTAACATATCGATAACCGGAATTTTTCAAATTTTGCGTTTCTCCGTATGTTGGAACTCGCCATCCTTCGGGGCAAGGGTCATTAATTGGCAACCAATCGCTACTTGTATCTCCATCAAGATTCACTTCAGGCACAACAACTCCATCAGTATAACTGTAACCCACGAATCTGTTAAATTGATAATATTTGCCTATATTATTAGGCAAATCAACAAAAGCCCCAAAACCGGCAACATTCTTTGTCGCCCATGTAATGCCATTGATAGTAACGCCATCTTCCATAGGAAGCACTCCATGCTGAATAATGGTGTCTTTTTGTACTAAGTCGCCGGACTTAATTGAAACAATAGCCAACCGGCGTGCATTGGGGTTGTTGCTTAGATTGACAGTGATAACGCCACTGCCAACACCGGAAGATGGTTGCAAAGTACACCAAGTTCTATCAGGAAATAGCCAATCGGGGTCAACGATATATTCAATTTCAGTTGTCCACTCGACATTGCTTGTAACAGTGATGGAAGAAGTCACTGCATTATTAGTTTCAGGATAAATGAATGTTGGAGAAACCAACAAAGTTGTATCTCCCACTTCTTGAATAATCGTAACTGCTTTCTGCAATGTAGCAGCATGAATAGTAACAGTAGCAGTGCGCTCCATAACCGTTGGATTTGCTTCCAATGTTACCGTAATAGTAGCATTTCCATTACCACTTGTGGGAGAAATCGTACACCAAGCAGAAGAAGCATCAACGGCAGCTGTCCATCCCACATTGCTACTTACACCGATTTGATACGTCCCTGCATCTTTATTTGCAGTAACTGTGTCTTTATTCACTGATAAAGACGGAGGAGGTGTAACCGGCGTTTCATCCTCATTTCCACACGCACAAAGCAGCACTGAAGCCGCCATAAACACAAATAAATTTCTCTTTTTCATAACTTTAATATTTTAAATTGTTTATAATTTTCCTTAAATTGGTTTCAATGGTCACCTTGGTGTTGGTTTCCATTTTGATATACAACCGCACAGCCAAGTTGTTGATATTAATCGCCGTAGGTGTAACAGTAATCCATAACGGCGGCAATCCTCCCGAAGCCGCAAATCCGACAAGGAGAGCGAATAAGGCGGCGAGAGCCGCACATCAACCTGAATGCCGGGTTTCATAGCAGCAAAGCTATTCAACGGTGAAGAAGCGATGAGAAGTGTAATTAGCAGTCTATGTATTTTTCTAACTTTCATGCTATAAATATACTATAGTTATAACCTCCGAAATTTACGCTGCAAAAATAGTGAATAAAATCATAAATAGCCAAATATTTTCAAAAAAAACTTATCATCAGCTTGCTGTTGATAAGTTGTTGATATTTTAGATAAACATGGATTTTAATGGAGTTTTGCTTTTAACCCAACACAAACAAAATCTACACTGAACAGGAAAATTAAACTGAAACGGCTGATTACAGCACCTCCAAAGGCGACTTTATTCATAAAGTTTCAACTCTTGAACTACTGTGGCGATATTTATGTAATCGCTATCGTTGTGCAATAAATACAAATTGTTTTCTATTGCCGTTTGAGCGATTATTAAATCTACGGTACTTCTTATCGTAATGCCTGATTTTCGACATTTCATGTACATCAGTGCGGCATTTTCGTATGATTTTCTGCCATTGTACAAATCGTAAAATGGCATTATATCCAGATACATTTTCAGTTGATTAAACTCGGCTTCTGTCTTTGCGCCTTGCAATACCTCTTGATAAATGTGGTTGTTGATACCAAAAACAATTTGATTATCTATGATTTCATCTAATTTATCGTAAGGTGAACCACTTGTCCCTCTGAAATACCCAATCAATATCGAAGTATCAACAAGTATCATAGCGTTTCTCGCATTAGTTTGTAATCGTAGTCTTCACGGAATTGTATTTTCCCTTTTAATTCTTTGATACTCTTTGGTTTACGGTGTATTACATACTCCCGCAGGGCAATTTCAATCAATTCCCTTTCTGTGGATATGTTTTGAGAATATCGAAAAGCCTCCTCCACAAGATTATCACTTATCACAAGATTTGTCTGCATAATAGCATTGTTTGGCGGCAAAGGTAGTGATAATTTTGCAGATTACAAAAAAAACTCTTAACTCGGGTGCACGCGCAGATTCAACTTCTAAGTGCGACAAAATTTCTACAAAGATAGATAAAAAACTTCAGTTGGAGATTTAAAGCCGAGTTTTTCTCTGGGTCGGCTATTTATCTTGCTCTGTATCAGTTTAATATAAT
>NZ_BBRU01000012.1:0-1464 GCF_001431085.1 Candidatus Symbiothrix dinenymphae | reverse complement strand
TGAAACGAAAAATGTCGGATTCGCTCGTTGAGTGGAAAAACAGCAAAAACCGTATGCCTTTGATTGTGAATGGTGCGCGTCAGGTGGGCAAAACCTACATTATTGAGCAGTTTGGGAAAGAACATTTTGAAAATTATGTGCTTCTGAATATGGAAATGGAAGGCACTTTGCGAGGAAATTAAAAAGTGCTATGCTGCCAATGAACCGATGAATAAAGGGTTGCACGAATTGGCGTTGCAGTTATATCAACACTATTTTATCGTTGGCGGAATGCCTGCCGCCGTCAAAACATTTATTGAAACGGACAGTTTTTTATCTGTGCAACAAGTGCAGCACAAGATAATTAACTCACATTTCGTTTATATGTCAAAATATGCAACACCACCAATAAGTGATAAGATGAGAGCGTGCTATTTTTCCATTCCATTGCAACTTACCAAAGGAAACAGCAAATTTCAATACAAAGTTGTGCAGCGTGGCGGCACGGCAACGATTTTCGGCGAAGCGATAGAATGGCTGAAACAGGCAAGAATTGTAATGAAATGTCAGCGATTGGAACACGGCTACATTCCGATAAACGCCTACATGGATTTGATAAATTTCAAGTTGTATATGGCTGATATTGGACTACTTACGTTGCGTTGCGAAATGCCTTTGCAAACAATCCTTTCGTCTGTTGACGAGGACAATACTTTTCTCGGCGCAATGACGGAAAACTATGTGGCGCAATGTTTTGCCGTAAAAGAATATAATTTGTATTATTGGAACAGCGAAGGCAAGGCGGAAGTTGACTTTGTGTTGCAAAAAGAAACGGAAGTAATCCCGATTGAAGTCAAAAAAGGACGGCGCAACCGCTCAAAAAGTTTGGGCGTGTTTGTCGAAAAATACAAATCGCCCTATTCCATCCGCATTTCCGCCAAAAATTTTGGTTTTGAAAACAACATCAAATCCGTGCCTCTGTACGCTGTTTTCTGCCTGTAAATGAGGCAAAGCTGTTGTTACCAATCAATTTTATTGACCACTCCGTTAAGATGCTTTATGTTGTCAATTATTTCATAACTTTGCCCCATCAAACTAAAAAAAAACGACACTATGCGAAAAATAATTGGAATCGGCGAAACAATTTTAGACCTGATTTTTCAGGATAATCAGCCTCAACGGGCTGTGCCGGGTGGCTCTACGTTCAACGCGATGATTTCGTTGGCGCGTTGCGGGCTTCCTGCGCTGTTTGTCAGTGAGTTAGGCAACGACCATGTGGGGGCAATCATTCGTGATTTTATGTGCTCCAACGGGTTGTCTGCCGATTATGTGGATTTTTATGACGAGGGCAAATCGCCTATAGCACTCGCTTTTTTGGACGCGAACAGTCAGGCAACCTACAGTTTTTATCGCCAATTTCCCGACACTCGGCTTAGCGTTGCTTTCCCGCCCGTAGAAGCGGATGATGTGATTCTTTTCGGTTCC
>NZ_BBRU01000011.1:0-1725 GCF_001431085.1 Candidatus Symbiothrix dinenymphae | reverse complement strand
ACGAAGAGCTATTGCACGAAATTGGGAAAAACTACAAGCGCGTGCTCACAGTCGAAAACGGCACCATCCAAGGCGGTCTGGGCACAGCAGTGATGGAATTTATGGCATCAAACGGCTATTCACCTGAAATACAGCGCATTGGCATCCCCGACGAATTTATCCCGCATGGCACTATTCCCGAACTGTATCGGCTGTGTGGGATGGATGCGGAGGGTATTGCGAAAAAAATCGTATGATTGCCCCGTTTGGAGTAGTTGTAGATTGAAAAATTTGTTGTACCTTTGCGACCGTAACATTAAAAATTATGTGGTATGTATGGACAAGTAGTTGCTCTCGGTAAGGAGAAAAGGCGTATTTCTGTTATTGCTCCTCGCACACGGTACCGTCAAGTGGTTGGAATTGAGAAGGGTTCGGTTTCTGCTGCTATCCCTAAATCATCCCTTTACGAAGATTTTAAGTCCGAAGATGAGATGGATGCGTTCATTGCAGGGTTTGCAAAGGAGTATTTCAATGATTAAGCGTGGTGAAATATGGACTGTTCGTTGGACCGGTTTGGTTAGCAAACCGAGGTCTGCGCTGGTGATACAGTCTGAAAAATATCTGCAAACGAGTACAGGTATTTTGGCTTTGATAACTTCTGAAAATGCCCCGTTCCCTGATGTTCGTTTGCTCGTCGCCGCAGATGAATACAATGGACTGCTACATGACAGTTATATTTGCTTAGATAAACTTATGGCTATTCCGTTGACAAATATTGACAAGCGATTGGGCTTGGTCAGCCCTGAAATTCTACATGAGATTGATATGAAACTTACGAAAATACTTGGAATTGAACAGTAAGCGTATTGAAAAACTTTGTAGCATATAAATATTAATGGGGCAAACAGTATCTTTGCAGCACGAACTAAAAATGGCAGAGTGATGAAACAAGCAGTAAACGTCAACGAAATAAAGCAGCAATATCCCGATGAGTGGGTATTGTTAGGCAATCCCACTTGGGATAATTCTCATTTGGAGGTTCTCTCCGGCATTCCTTTATATCACAGTGCAGATAAGCGTGAAGTCTATTATTTGGGAAAGCCTCTGACGGCAAACTATGATAAAGTCACCATCTTTTTTACCGGAACATTCAACCAAAAAGGAAGAAGCTCCATCGGGATTTTTTTCATCCCGTAGGGATGAATCGCTCGGTAGAAAACGCAGTTACACGCCCCAATCCCGCATCCCGTAGGGATGCGACCGATGTTGATGGGGTTGCATTCCTACGGAATGCAGGGGTTGGGGGGAGGACAACTTTTTCTACCGAGCGACCCATTCCTAACGGAATGGAGGAACCCCGTAGACTAAAGTCTACGGTTAATAAAGTGCTGTCCCTGCGGGACAAAACCAGAAATAGCTTGCAGAAGACGCTATTTAGTGGTATGATTGCGGATAATCATAAAATGCTTTAATATCAAATATTTGTTTAATCATAATGTTCTTTTACAAAGCTGCCGTCGCTTTTAAACGTTGCTTCAATTTCGGTTTCTCTTTTCTCCAACGCTACTTGATAGAGCACTTTTTTCCCTTTAATGATTTTCTTAGCATCGCGGTCGAATCTGAACGCGGGATACTTCGTCTTTGCCGCGTTTTTGATAGTGGCGGGAAAGTTCCGCCCCCCGAATGTACACAAGTTACCTAACGGGGGGCTGTCTCGCTCGCACAAGGGTTTTTTACGGTTCTTTT
>NZ_BBRU01000010.1:0-1737 GCF_001431085.1 Candidatus Symbiothrix dinenymphae | reverse complement strand
TTGTGTCCAATCCCAATTATTCTCAATCCACAGCCCCTTAAACAAGGCTTTGTTGCCCTTAAAAATGGCTTCCATTGTGCTCACCAGCAGCGACTTCCCAAATCGCCGCGGGCGCGACAAGAAAAAAGTGGTGCCCGATGTGATAAGGCGGAGAATAACCTCCGTCTTATCAACATACAAGCAATCGTCTTTGCGCAATTTCGCAAACGACTGTATTCCGATAGGTAAATTTTGCATAATCTTTTAATTTGCCGCAAAGTTACACTTTATTTTTGAATTATGGCAACTCCTCCATCCGACAGGCAATCTCTTTCCCGGCAAAAGCCACGCCCAAGAGCGCGATGCGCTTGTTTTCGCCTGCATAGCGTTCATAATACCGCCGAGCGTGAATTTGTGCCAATGCCTCGTCTAATAGCGCATCAGTTGTGGTTGTTCGCGCGTTGGCGTATTTAATCTCTGCTACGACTACCCGCTCTTGCCATGTCCATACGGCATCAATGCGCCCTTTGTCGGTATTCACTTCGGCATCCACCTTGAAGCCCAGCATATTGAGCCACAACAGCAGCATTGAATGATAATATTTTTCATCTCTTCCCCACAATTGGTTGGGGATGCGAGCAAACATCGCTTGCAGGTTGCGCTCAAAAGCCTGCGGGTCGCCGTCCAACAATTGTTGCATCATCTGCTCTTGCATGGAAGACACCACAGACAACGGGGCAGCAACGTAACTTGCTAACAGATGGATTGTTAATGCTTGATTCACTTCCTCATTGGGAACGCCAAGCGTGTAGAGCATTGTGCTGCTAAATTGACTCTTTTCTATTTTTTTTATAGTCAGGTAGCCTGTCTGAAATAGCAACACTTGGGGGTCTATTGCCTTAATATCAAAACTGTCGAAGTGAGCGGCGGGTAATATTATTGGCTCCAAAAACAATTTCACATCATTGCGCTCTTTGATGAGATTTACCAAGAAAGTGGGCGAACCCGTTGCAAACCAATGGTCTTTAAACACCCTTGCCGCAAACAGCAATAAAGTTGAGAAAGGATTATAGACAAAGTTGAAACCATCCCAAGAATAGCCATCGTACCAACGCCTTATTTCATCTATCGTTGCCTGTTTGGTGGTCTGTTCTTTTGCCGCCAACAGTTCAATATGAGCGTCAAAATTGGATTCTAATTCGGCTTGTGTATAGCCACAGATGGTGGCAAATTGCTCATCAAGTGTAATATCGCGCAGATTGTTTAACCCCGAAAAGATAGATACTTTGGAGAATTTGGATACGCCCGTCAAAAACACAAAACGCAAATGCTCATCCGCCGCCTTCATCACCTGATAGAAATCATGAAGAATGGTGCGCATTTTGTCAGCCTTTTTCAAATCGCTCAAATGGTCGATGATTGGTTTGTCGTATTCATCAATCAAAACCACTACTTGCTGCTTTTTGGATTGATGCAGTTTGTGAATTAACTCTCTAAATTGGTGGGCTACATCTTCCGTTTCAAGCTCGATTTCATTCGCTTGCGCGATTTCCTTCAAAGACGCCTTTAACGAACGAACCAAAGCCTCCGGCGTGTGAAGTGCCATCCCCCCAAAATCCAAGCGAATCACCGGAAATTGTTGTGTCCAATCCCAATTATTCTCAATCCACAGCCCCTTAAACAAGGCTTTGTTGCCCTTAAAAATGGCTTCCATTGTGCTCACCAGCAGCGACTTCCCAAATCGCCGCGGGCGCGACA
>NZ_BBRU01000009.1:0-1740 GCF_001431085.1 Candidatus Symbiothrix dinenymphae | reverse complement strand
AGAAAAAAACCGTTGGTCGAAACCGGCGGCAATGCAACAAGGACAAGCCCCAAAGAAGCTTAGCCATCCATTGCCGTCTGCTTTAGCTGACGGAGCAAAATCATTGATATATGCCATTTTTACCATCATCTGTTTTTTTTTCATTACAAATTCGGGTGCAAAGGTCTGTAAAAAATTTGACATACACAAGTTTTTTTGCATTTATTTTTGGAAAAAGTGAAAATATTGTGTGATGTAGGGGTGATGATTTTCTGTCTCAGCATTTATTAGCACCAATTCGCCGGTCTGGAAATTACAGTACCATTGGGCAAAGTCACGTTTTCGGGTAGCATGGATTGATTGAATCGTGCTTTGAAGTCGGAAAGCTTTCTCTCTCCATCACAAAGATTGGACAAACTAACCGAATGGCGTAATGGCGGAAAATACACATATATTTTATGATTGGGGGCAATTTCACGGATTAATTCAACGGACGGAATCATATCGCTATCTGCGGAAATAATGATTGTAATATCGCATCGCTTTTTGTAAACATCATTAATCATCTGTGTCGCAATGCGAACATCTGTTTCTTTTTCCTCATAAGAGTGGGTAATGTTGCCACATTTATTGCAAATGATGTCTTTTTTCAGATACTTTCCCAACGTCAAACGAAACTTAGAGTTTAACTTGTTGGCACAAAACAACATATCCTGCTTTTTAGATGCAACTGCATCGTGAGGACGTGCGGAAAAATAATTGACTTCAACCAATTCTTGTTTGTCGGTCAACATTTTTTCAACAAACAACACCATATCCAACCAATAAAATTTCTTCCATCGAGTGTCTTTTTTTGAAATCGATTTTAATCCATAATAAAAATTGAAACCATCCACATAAACAATTACTTTCTGCTTTTCCATAAAAAACGAGTTATCATATTAAAAAACCACCTTTCGGTGGTTAGGATCTCGACATTTCTCATTCGAGAGGGGCTTGTATCATTTCTAACACGATGCAAAGGTACGACATTTTTTTTAATCTACCAAACATTTTTGAAAATATTTTTGAAAAACAACAAAAACCGTCGGAAAGATTGCAATTTCGGGAGGTTTAAAATCGAAGTTTCCGAGCAAAACAATCTCAATGACTTGCCGGCGGATAGTAAGTTTCTCCCACCCAGCGACCTGTCTTGATACTTCCTTCGTAGGTGATGAGTGCGCCGTTGCCATTGCGTATGCCGCTGAGCATATTCCCATCTTTCCACGAACCAACATAATAATTGCCACTGCTCCAACGATATATGCCATAGCCGTGCCTCTTGTTATTGTATTGCGCCCCTTTGTAATGGCTACCATCACTTAAATACTGATTAACCCTGCTTCCTGTTCATAAACGTAGTTTTTTTATTTTACATCTGCAAAAAAACGCCCCCCCTTGCCTGCCCCTCATGTCAGCATTGCTTTGAAAAATGTGTAAAAAACATTTGTTTTTGATTGGAAAAATGTGTAACTTTGCAGCATTATTGATTAGAAAAATGTGATTATGTAGGGTGCACGACAAATTTCCCTTTTTTACTCAGGGTCAATTCGCATTAAATTACGGAGACCAACTACCCCATACGGGGTAGATTGAAGACCTTACTGTCTTCCTTATCATCATAAATTTGATGCGGTTGCCCCGATAACTCATAACTCATAACTATTTCGTACCTTTGCGCCGAAATTTTTAAATACACAGTATTATGATTACGTTCTACAT
>NZ_BBRU01000008.1:0-1741 GCF_001431085.1 Candidatus Symbiothrix dinenymphae | reverse complement strand
CCTCTCGGTTGAGCGAGGATAGTGTGTGGCTGTCGGTTCAGCTCAAGCCCAATCCTATCATTTCCAGCGTGGTGTTTCATGGCGTGAAAAAGGGTGAGCGGGAGGAATTGGAGCCTTACGTGGGTGTTTTTCGGGGGCAGCAAATCACGCCTAATATTCTCAATCGCATACGCAAGCGCACGAAAGATTTTTTTGAGAAGAAAAGTTTTAACAATTCCACGGTTGAAATTCAGCAGAAACCGGATGTGTCTAACCCCGGCAAAATCATTTTGGACATCACCGTTGATAAGAAGGAAAAAATCAAAATTCGCAAGGTGCATATTCTTGGCAACGATGCGATTAAGGCTTCCGACATACGAATTGCGATGAAAAAGACCAATTACCCTGTGTTTGGGAAACGCATGCCGTTCAAGGAATTTACGCGTAAGTGGCTGCGTTCCACCAAGTTCAATCGCGAGAATTATACCGAAGATTTGGGCAATATCGTTGCCAAATACAACGAATCCGGCTTCCGTGATGCCCGTATTGTGGCAGACAGCGTGGCTCCGGTGTTGGATAAAAAGGGTGATGTGTCTAAAAAAGTGGATGTGTTCGTCACCGTGGAGGAAGGTCACAAATACTTCCTGCGCGATGTGAAGTGGATAGGCAACACGGTTTACCCGACAGAGGGGCTGAGCCGTGTGCTGGATATGAAGTCGGGCGATGTCTATAATCAGAAGAAATTGAACGACAAGCTGATGGCTGATGATGAGTCTATTGGCAATTCGTATTACAATCAGGGCTATATATTCGCGAATCCCGATGCAGTGGAGGTGCAGATTGAAAATGATTCGATTGACTTGGAAATTCGCATCACGGAAGGTGTGCAAGCCACCATCAACCGAGTCAATATCACAGGCAACGATGTGGTGTATGAAGACGTTATCCGCCGCGAATTAACCACAAAGCCCGGGCAACTTTACAGCAAAGATGCGGTGATAGAATCGTATCGTATGTTGGGAAATATGAAGCATTTCGATATGGAGGCACCCGATATAGTTCAGCAAGTGCCTGACGCGCAAAGCGGTACAATGGATTTGACCTACAATCTGACCACCAAAGGCAGCGACCAAGTCGAATTTTCGTTAGGATATGGGCAAACCGGCATTGTGGGGCGTGTAGGTTTATCTTTTAACAACTTTTCCATTAAAAATTTGCTATATCCAAGTGCGCACAAAGGCATTTTCCCGCGAGGCGACGGGCAAACATTGTCCATCAGTGGGCAAACCAACGGGCGGTATTATCAATCTTACAGCATTTCATTTATGGAACCCTGGCTCGGCAGCAAGCGACCTAACGGGCTGTCAGTCAGCGCGTTCTATATGAGGCAAACCGGCGTGGATTCGCGTTCATACACGAACAGCATGTATGGTTACGGCGGCTACGGCTACGGCAGCGGCTATGGCAGTGGTTACGGCTACAGCGATTTGGCTTATGACGACAATACATCCATGGAAATACTTGGCATGTCTGTTGGTCACAGTCGCCGGTTGAATTGGCCCGATATGTATTTCACCTTGTCGGCAGAGCTTGGCTATCAGCGTTATATAATGCACAACTGGCAGTATTTTGTGGTGCAAAACGGTAATGCCAATGAATTTTCGTTGGGCTTGACTTTGGGGCGCAGTTCAATAGACAATCAGCTCTACACACGTTCAGGTTCCACTTTTTCGCTGTCGGTGAATGGCACCCCGCCCTATTC
>NZ_BBRU01000007.1:0-1773 GCF_001431085.1 Candidatus Symbiothrix dinenymphae | reverse complement strand
GTCAAAAACAATCCGGACGGCATCGGCATTATGGCAATCGAAAACACGATTGCGGGCAGTCTGCTGCAAAATCACGAACTGATTCGCCGGAGCGATTTGGTGGTGTTTGGTGAACAAAAAATCCGCATCACACACAGTTTTGCAGCACTTCACGGGCAAAAATTGGAGGACTTGACGGAGGTCAATTCGCACCCCATCGCCCTGATGCAGTGCGGCGACTACCTCAACGCCCACCCATGGATTAAGGTGGTGGAAAGCGAGGACACAGCGTTGAGCGCACAGGAAATTGCCGAAAAGCAGTTGAAGGGTCACGCCGCAATATGCAGCCGCTACGCCGCCGAACTCTACGGTCTGAACGTGCTGGACGAGGGCATTGAAACGAACAAACGCAATTTCACCCGTTTCCTGCTGCTCGCCAACCGCGCACAAGCCGAAGAACTGCTGGACAAAAGCAAAATCAGCAAGTCGTCAATCGTCTTCACACTGCCCCACACGGAGGGTAGCCTGTCGAAAGTGCTGACAATCCTGTCGTTCTACGATGTCAACCTGACTAAAATACAGTCGCTGCCCGTCATCGGTCGCGAGTGGGAATACCTTTTTTACGTCGATGTGACGTTTGCTGAGGTGCAGAAATACCGTCAGGGGCTGGAGGCGATTCGCCCGCTGACGAATGATTTGAAGATTTTGGGAGAATATGAATCTGAGTTATGAGTAATGTCATTGCGGGCTTGACCCGCAATCCCCTGCAAAGAATAGAAATTATGACGAGCGAAGAAATTAAAAATTATAAATTATGAGAGCAATAGCACCGGCAAACAGATTGCAATCAGTCAGCGAATACTACTTCTCAAAGAAGCTGAAGGAGGTCGCCGAGATGAACGCACAAGGCTTGGACGTGATTAGTCTGGGCGTGGGAAGCCCCGATTTGCCGCCGGCGGCGGAGACCATCGACACGCTTTGTGAGGCGGCGCACCGTGCCGATGTGCACGGCTATCAGCCCTACGTGGGGATTCCCGAACTGCGTCAGGCGTTTGCCGACTGGTACAAGAAATGGTACCGCGTGGAGTTGAACCCCAACACGGAAATTCAGCCGCTGATAGGCTCCAAAGAGGGCATTCTGCATATCTCGCTGGCGTTCCTCAACCCGGGCGATGGGGTGCTAATCCCCAATCCGGGCTATCCGACATACAGTTCGGTGAGCCGCTTGGCAGAAGCCGAACTCATCCCCTACGATTTGACGGAAGAAAACAATTGGCAGCCCGATTTTGAGGCGTTGGAGCGGTTGGATTTATCGAAAGTCAAGCTAATGTGGGTCAATTATCCGCACATGCCGACCGGTGCGCCCGCGAGCAGAGAACTGTTCCAAAAGTTGGTCAATTTCGGCAAAAAGCACGGCATCGTCATTTGCCACGACAATCCATATAGTTTCATCTTGAATGATAACCCGCTGAGTATCTTGGAGATAGCCGGAGCAAAAGACATCTGCATTGAGATGAACTCACTCAGCAAATCGCAAAACATGCCCGGCTGGCGTATGGCGATGCTCGCCTCCAACGCGCAATTCGTGCAATGGGTGCTAAAAGTGAAAAGCAATATCGACAGCGGGCAGTTCAAACCCATGATGCTCGCTGCCGCCAAAGCCCTGCAAGCCCCGCGTGAGTGGTACGAAGGCATGAATAAGGTGTATCGCGAGCGGCGCAAAATCGCCGAAGAGATGATGACGGCGTTGGGTTGCACCTTCGACCCCAAGCAGTCGGGGAGGGTCCTCTGGGG
>NZ_BBRU01000006.1:0-1783 GCF_001431085.1 Candidatus Symbiothrix dinenymphae | reverse complement strand
GTCCCACCGTGTTCACGCCCGAATACGACAGCGGTTCGCGCCCTGCTATGATATAGGGAGGGATGTCTTTTCCGCATTTGGAGCCGCCTTGAAGCATCGTGTGCTTGCCAATGCGTGTGAATTGATGCACCAGCGTGGCACCGCTCAAAATGGAGTAATCGTCCACCTCCACTTCGCCTGCCAGCTGAGTGGCATTGCCGAGAATGACGTGGTCTTTGAGGATGCAATCGTGCGCCGTGTGTGAGTAAGCCATTAACAGGCAGCCACTTCCGACTTTGGTGAAGCCTTTGGAGGCTGTGCCGCGATTGACTGTGGCGCACTCACGGATGGTGGTGTTGTCGCCAATTTCGCAGATGGTGTCTTCGCCTTGAAATTTCAAATCCTGCGGGATGCCCGCCACGACTGCTCCGGGAAATATCCGGCAGTTTTTGCCAATACGCGCACCTTCGAGGATAACGGCGTTGGGATAAATATACGTGCCATCGCCGATGACGACATTTTTGTCGATTGTGGCAAACGAACTGATGGTCACATTCGCGCCAATAATGGCATCCGGATGTACCGATGTAAACTCGTGTTTCATTTATTTTTAATTATTTGAGCCATAAATTCTGCTTCACAAACCAACTTTTCGCCCACGAAAGCATAGCCTTTCATGTAGGCAATGCCGCGGCGAAGTTCGGTGATAAATTTCAGGTGGAACACCAATGTGTCGCCCGGAACAACTTTTTGCCGAAACTTAACGGCATCGATTTTCATAAAATAGGTAGAATAATGTTCGGGGTCTTCAACGGAGTTAAGTACCAGCAAACCACCCACTTGCGCCATCGACTCGACCAGCAAAACGCCTGGCATAACGGGTTCATGCGGGAAGTGACCCTGGAAAAATGGTTCGTTGAACGACACATTTTTCACACCCACGATATGATTAGAGCTTATTTCGATGATTTTTTCGACTAACAGAAACGGATAGCGGTGCGGCAACAGCTCTTTGATGCGGTTGATGTCCATCAGCGGAGCCACATTGGGGTCGTAAAGGGGTGCCTGCACCTCATTTTGCTTGATGTCTTTCCTTATTTGCCGCGCCAATTTCGTATTAATCGTATGTCCGGGGCAAGTGGCAATGACACGTCCGCGTAAAGGCTTGCCAATCAATGCCATATCGCCAATAATATCCAACAGTTTGTGACGGGCAGGCTCGTTGGGAAACACCAAGTCTTTGTGCTGAATATAGCCCAACCGTGTAGCATCCTGATGTGCAACGTTCAGTTTATCAGCCAGTTGGTCGAAGCGTTCCTGCGTGATTTGACGTTCGTAAATCACAATCGCGTTGTCCATATCGCCACCCTTAATCAGGTTGTTTTCCAGCAACGGCTCTATTTCGCGTACAAAAACGAACGTGCGACTTGCCGCAATCTCTTCCTTAAAATCCTCCAAATTGTCAAGCGTGGCAAATTGACTGTCCAAAATATCCGAATCAAAAGCAATGAGGCTCGTAACAACGAATTTGTCGTCCGGAACCAGCACTACAGACGCTCCGGTTTCCTCATCTTTGACTTCGATTTTGCTTTTTACAATGTAATAGTCGCGGTCGGCGGCTTGCTCAATAACTCCAACTCGCTCAATTTCATTGACATACTGAATAGCACTCCCATCCAAAATAGGCACTTCGGGCGCATCCACTTCAATCAGGCAGTTGTCCACCTGCATCCCATAAAGGGCAGCAAGAGCGTGTTCTACAGTACCAACAGATACCTCTCCCTTAGAAAGCACGGTGCCACGC
>NZ_BBRU01000005.1:0-1796 GCF_001431085.1 Candidatus Symbiothrix dinenymphae | reverse complement strand
TTCGGCTCACAGGCACGCGGCGATGAGCGTCCGGAATCGGATTGGGATTTGCTCGTGCTTTTGGATAAGCCTAAACGTGAAGTGAAAGATTATGACATTTATGGTTACCCTTTCACAGATTTAGGGTGGAATTATGGGGTGTATCTAAGTACCAAGATTTATACAACCGCGGAATGGGAAAACGGGAAAGCTTTTCCTTTTTACAAGAATGTTGAACATGATGGAATAGAAATAGTATGATGACAGAAGAAGAAAGAAACACGATAATCAGTATTCGCTTGCAAAGGGCTAAAGAAACTCTGCTTGAAGTAAAAGAAATTCTTAAATTAGGCTATTGGAGGACAGCCGCCAATCGTTTGTATTATGCTTGTTATTATGTATCAAGTGCTTTGCTCATTAAAAAAGGAAATGTGGCACATACTCATTCGGGCGTTATCAACCAGATAGGGTTACATTTTGTTCAAACAGGGATTATCAGCAAAGAGTTTGGAAAGTTTTACGCTAATCTTTTTGAACTTCGTCAAACAAGTGACTATGGTGATTGGAGGATAATTGAAGAGGCAGATGTGCAACCATTGATTGCCCCGGCGGAAGAGTACATTTGTTTTCTCGAACAGTTGATTATGCAAAAAGAATAAAAATAGATTAGACGCTATGAATCAGCAGATATTTAAAGAAATTCAGGCATTGAAACGGCAGATAATGCCAAACGACAAATTGATTTTGTTCGGCTCACAGGCGCGGTGAATTTTGAGAAATCAAAAACGCCAACCTGCTATCTATCAGCACGTCAGCGTTTCAGAAAGTACCCAGAGCCGGGGTCGAACCGGCATGGAAGTGAATCCACTGGTGTTTGAGACCAGCGCGTCTACCAATTCCGCCATCTGGGCATTGCGGGCGCAAAGGTAAGTTTTTTTTTTGATTTGACAAACTTTTTCGCAAAAATTTATTACTTTTGTGCATTATTTTATTTGAAATTGTCCACTATGGCACAACAAATCATCCGCTGCACACATGTAGAGCACGAATTAGCTCTCTTTTTGAAGCAATTCAAACAGGATGGCATTTTTCTGCTGACCGACGAAAACTCGGACAAATTTTGCTTCCCCCGCATCCAATCCGTCCCTGAATTGGCAAACGCGAAGAAAATCGTCATTCCGGCGGGCGATGAGCATAAGAATGTGGAAACGCTTTCTGAGGTTTGGCAATTTTTGTCTGCCAATGCTGCAACGCGCAAATCACTGCTAATCAATCTCGGAGGCGGGATGGTGACTGACCTCGGCGGCTTCGCCGCCGCCTCGTTCAAACGCGGCATCCCGTTTGTCAATATCCCAACTACGCTGCTGGGGGCTGTGGATGCGGCTGTTGGAGGGAAAACCGGCGTCAATTTCAATGGGCTGAAGAATGAGATTGGGGCGTTTGCGCCTGCTGAGGCGGTGTTTATTGATGCAGCATTTTTCCGGACGCTTGACCATCAAAATTTGCTGTCGGGGTATGCTGAGATGCTGAAACATGGGTTGCTGTCATCGGCGGCGGAATTATACAAACTGTTGCGTTTTGATTTTGACAGGGTGGATTATGCGCAGTTGAACGACCTGCTGTTTGAGTCGGTGCTGGTGAAAGAGCGCATCGTGCAGGACGACCCCAAGGAGCAGGGCATTCGCAAGGCTCTGAACCTTGGGCACACTTTTGGGCACGCATTTGAGAGCCTCTCTTACCAACGCAAAAAACCGATTTTGCATGGCTACGCGGTGGGTTACGGCTTGGTTTGCGAACTTTATTTGTCGTTCGTGCGG
>NZ_BBRU01000004.1:0-1809 GCF_001431085.1 Candidatus Symbiothrix dinenymphae | reverse complement strand
TTTTGATTTCTTCTTCGATTTCTTTAACCTCATATTTATGATTAATATAGTATTTTTTGAATTCATTTAAAATATCACTCTGTTGATATTGTACATGAGGTATTTCTTGTCCATCGGTAACAATAAAAAATGCTTGTACGTTTTTTTCTGGGAAAAAACCCTTCATTTTTTCAATAATAGCATCAATTTTTTCTTGATAACGAATTTCTTTTGGAATATGCGGGTCTTTATCAATACAATCTGCGTATAGTAATTGTTTAATCCACAAATAATTAACAAATTCCTTTTTTTCCAAAACATCAGAATTGTCTAAAAAAGTTTCTTTTATAATTAAGGATTTATTTGTTGTGAGTAAATCGGGTCTTATCTTAAAAAAATCATCAATTTTATTCGTACCGAGATACAATTTTTCTTGACTATTCTCATTGTCAAGGTCTTTGTACATATCTCGCCATTTAAAACGATAATCTTTATTTATCATTTCCATAAAATCGTCAATAACAGTAGCGGCGTCTAATTGCAGCATACAAAGAAATTGCCTGCCCTGATTTGAGCTGTTGAAATCAACTTTTTTTACATTTTTCAAAATATGATAAGCTACCCAACTGTTTTTTTGTATCATTTCTATATAATTGCCTAAAACAAATATTGGAAAATCGCGCAGATTTTCTTCCTTTTTTCTTAATTTCTCTTGTGCTGTCTTTGAGAACAAGTCAGTTATATCATTTTGTTTTTGTTCTTCTACATTCTTTTTTTTGATAAAGTATAGGTCAATTTTACGAAACCACCCTAAAATTTTTCCTATAAAATCTATTTCTAATACCTGATAATTGCCTAAAAATGCAGCGTAGCGAAGTCGAAATTTGAAGGTTGAAAAATCCTTGTCGTAATCCTTTTCCATGTCAAAGCAAACATCTTTATCAGGATTTGATTCTAATATTTCCGTTATAAGGTATTTATGCCATTCAAAGGTATTTGTTCTTAAATCTTTATATAGAATAAACGGATATTGCGACAATACTTTCAATAATGCTTTTTTGTTAGTATCGTTATCGTCAATGTTAATACCATCTTTCTTATATTTCAATTTAAAATCAACAAACTTATCTCTTTCTCCTTTCTTTGTTAAATTTGGAACTGTTTTGTTATTTGGGTCTGTAAAATAATCATAAATTTTGTGCGTTGCTTCAAACATTTTTAAATGTCTAATTTTCTCTTCGGTCGATTCAGTTTTTTCAGGCAAGCATTTTTCCGGATTCAATTTATTTGCTTTTTTGTAAAAATGTTCACGCAAAGTGTCGTGTAAAGCACTTTCTTGCAGCAATTCGTAACGCATACGTTCGTGTTCAAGTGGACGTTTTGAAGTAATGTTGAGAGTTGGTGGTTGGTTGTAGGTGGCAAATGCAAAATAATTATTAGACCACCGAACTGCACGGTCGTGAATAAAGGGAATGGCTTGGTCGTTAATAAGAATCGAGGCAGTAAGAGGCGAATCTTTTTCTGTAACATCTCTTATTAAGTCAAACAATTCAAGAAAGTGTGTTCCTGTAATTAGCGAATCATCAACATAGAAAATTTTTGTATTTTCGCCTGTCAAATAATTTTTATTCAACGAACTAAAATTTTCTACAAAATCAACCCCATTTTGATAATGAATGATTGTTGCAGAAGAAGAAAAAACAATCTCATTGATAAGATTGATAAATTGCGAATTGCTTTCGTGGCAAGGTGCTACAATGACAATATTGTCGGTCGGTTTTAATTTGTCGCATATTTTATTCTCTAAATACTTTTTTATATCTTTCAACC
>NZ_BBRU01000003.1:0-1840 GCF_001431085.1 Candidatus Symbiothrix dinenymphae | reverse complement strand
CTAACGGAGCAAGCGTAGCAACAAATGCGTGGGGTATTACAAGTTCTATTGTAAACAGTGCTTCCATAAATATAGGTATGAATGCAATTTCTGGCGGTGGTTGGGACGGTGCTTGGAAAGCAGGACTTGTTGGAGCAGCCACAGGGGCTTGGGGTGCGACAGGTGGTTTTGGAATGATAAAGGCTTGGGGCGCAGAAAATGCGTTTGCCCAACTTGGCGGAAAACTCGGCTACCAAATGATTGGAACAGCAGGGCAATCCATAGGTAATAATTGGGCGAGTGGCGATGACCCATTTTCAAAAGTAACATTAGGAGTCGGGCCTGTTAATTTAACGCTTGGCAAGGGACAAAAACTCTTGCAATGGCAGAATAATTTAGGCAATATTGCGACAAACGCATTAGGTTTGGGTAATCTTGCTTTCGGCGGTAAGGCAAAATTTGATTGGAAAAACTTAGCACCTGTTTACACCGGCGGTTTAATGGAATATATGGGCGGTGCTTGGGGACCGTATTCTGTGATGGGACCTGACGGGTTTACTAATACACCGAGAACGTTACAGCATGAAATGCACCATATTTGGCAATCAAGAGCATTTGGCGATACATTCTTACTTCATTACGGATTACAGGGTATAAGTGGTGCATTGATAGGTAGAGATTTTTGGCACTCTATTTTTGAATACAATTATTTTGAAAGGCAAGCTTATGGTTATGATTGGTTTAACTATTAATACATTGAAAATATGAAGGCAAATATTTTTATCTTATTATTGTTCTCACTTTCGCTATTGTCCTGCGATCCTTATATTTTGAGAGTAACAATAGATAGTAATGGTTTTGAAAAGAGTTTCAATTTTGAATGTGGTAAAGTTGATGTTCGTGGTTCTGTATTAGCGGATAGACAAATTCATACATACTTGAATTTTAAATTAAACTCTCCCATTGTAATAAATCCTGATAAATTGGAAATAATCCATAAAGGAGAATTGCTCACGTCAAGTGTTTATCTGGAAAATGGAGGTGGTCTTATAAAAGATGTAAGGAATATCAATAGTGATGGAACAATTAGCATTGTTATAAATCAAGTTGTTCAAAGTGGCGACACAATAACAGTTAATATTGATAATTTCATACTATGTAATGGAAATCCTCTTGAAATAGGAAACATTAGTCTTGTTTTTGTAGCAAGATAGACGGCATAAGGATTGAACAAAGTAATAAGTATGTGTGTAGCAACTGCGATAAAAAGTCAAAAATCCTTGTTCAACGTAGGCTCTGCCTACATTGGATTAAAAGCAAGGCATCAGCCTTGCAAATGATTAGTACATAACCGGATAAAGAACCGCATCTTGTTTAAAGATGGCGAGTTATCCGAGACAGGTTTCCTTAGTGATTGACTAAGGGGAAGCGAAGCTTTGGCTTTGATACGGAGTGAAAAAGTGTTTGGATTGAAATACGAAAGAAGTATGAAGAAGGCTTTTGTTGTTGATTGTCATTTGTGTTTGTGGGCGGGCTATAGGCTTCGCCTACAATACGCATGCGCTTGACGGCTTACTCACCTCCATGCGCAATGCCGAAAACAGTACCTTGTTGTGGCAGGCAGATGCCATCAATGCTTTGGGGCAAATCACAGAAAGCACGTTGGGCAATGGATTAAAACGTGTTTCAGATTTCGACACTTACCACCTGCCCAATCAAATTTTGCTGAAAAATGGGGCATCGGTTATTGACGATGTCAATTATACGTTTAATGCAATGACCGGCAATCTGACCCAGCGCAACGATGTGTCAAACAGAAAAAATGAAGTTTTCGGCTATGATAATCTGAATCGCTTGACTA
>NZ_BBRU01000002.1:0-19282 GCF_001431085.1 Candidatus Symbiothrix dinenymphae | reverse complement strand
CATGAGAGATTACACCCAAGCCGGTTACGCTCACAGGTTTTTCCGTCGATAGCAGAACTTACGATGGCACTACGAACGCTACCTTTAGCGGTACGGGCAATATCGTTGGCATCGTTGAGGATGTCGGCGATGTGGTAACTGTGGAAAAAGGCACAGCGGCTTTTGCCGATAAAAATGCAGGACCGGACAAACCGGTCATATTTGACGGCTTCGCGCTCGCCGGTGCACACAAAGATAATTACGAACTGGCAGCACAGCCTGTCGCTACGGCAACAATCACCCCTTTGCCTGTCGTGGTCACGCCGGGCGATAATCTGAGTAAAACTTACAACACCGACGACCCCCCGGAGCTGACTTACACTTGGAGTCCGGAACTGCTCGATGGGGATATTTTTAGCGGCGTGCTCTCCCGCACCTCCAACGAAAAACCGGGGACGTATCCCATCACTCAAGGCTCACTGACTGCCGGCGGCAACTACGCTATCAGCATTGCAAATAAAGTCTTCACCATCATCCCGAAGAGCATTACCGCTTCAACGGTGACGGTGGCAAGCATCGCCGCTCAAAAGTACACCGGCAAAGAAATCAAACCGCTACCTAACGTGGTGGACGGCGGTCGCCCACTCACAATCAACACGGACTACACTCTAAGTTACAGCAACAACACAAACGAAGGGACAGCCACCGTAACCATAAACGGCAAAGGCAATTACAAAGATTCCCGAACGGTGGAATTTGAGATAACCACCAACACGGGCGGCAACACAGGCGGCTCAGGCGGCAACACAGGCGGCACAGGCGGCAACACGGGTGGCTCTGGCGGCAATACAGGTGGCAATACCAACGGCCACGCGATAGCTGTGTCAAATGCCGACAGCATCGGTACAGGCTATTACCTGGCACATTGTGAGGCTTTGGAGTCTGTTGTAACGGTTACGACCAAGACCGCTTCCACCGTATTGCACGAAGGTGTAAAAGGGAATCGCTTCACGGTTGATATTAGCAGAGGCGGACGTCATGTGGTCAAATACAGTATTGTAATCGCAAGAGACACAGCCAATTACAGTCTGACCATCGAAAGCCGAGCAGCGTTTGAGGATGTCGTGTCCATCCGGTACAACAATCTGCTGCTCGTAAAGGCAAACACCGGCTACGGTATAGTAGGTTGCGAATGGTATAAGGCGGACAGCAATGGCAAATGGGAGAAATTATCCTCCGAATTGTCCTATTCAGCAGGCAACAAGCGCACAGATATATTGGATGCCACCGCCGAGTATAAGGCACGCCTCATCACCGCCTCAGGCGACACCGTGGAAACATGCCCGTATTGTCAGGAACGCACCCGCACCACACAAATTGGCGCAATAGAGGCACCTCCCCTGAAAGTATATCCCAATCCGGTGCATGGCGGTGATTTCATCACCATCGAAGGCGTTCCGGAAGGTGTTACAAACATCACAATCTATGATTTAAACGGTCGCGCGGTGTCAACATTACCGGTAGAGGCGTGGCGTGCCACGACTCCGCAACCATCCCCGCAACCGCCCCTACAATCATCCCCGCAATCATCCCTACAACTACCGATACCAACCACACGCGGTGTCTATCTTGTGCGGATTGGGGAGAAATTGCTGAAAGTGGTGGTGGAATGAAAACAAATGAACAATCGCGTTTTATGCATATTGCTTTTCGTCATGGTTGGAATTGGTTCGGCACGAGCGCAGAACACACCGATACCGACCAAGACCGTTGCGGGGGTAGTACTGGATAAGGACACGAGGAGGTTCATAAGTGGCGTTTCGGTTGCAGTGAAGGAACATCCTTCTATCATAGGCACTACTGATGCAAAAGGCGCGTTCTCAGTGAGCATACCCGGCTCGTCAACCCGTTTGCGTTTCACACATCCGGATATGAAAGATGCCGAGGCGGTTATTGTGCCGCGCATGAGGGTTGAGATGAGCAAGCCGTTTGTTCCCCACGAATTTTCTATCCACGCAGGAGTCGGACTTTCGCCACTGTGGAATTATTCCTCCAACATGGGCAACTATGAAAGCAGTATCGGTATCGGGTGTGATGTGGGAGTGGGTTACACCTACTTTTTTACGAGGAAATGGGCTATATCGAGCGGCGTAGGTGCAGCCTTCTTCATAAACAAATACGCCTACGACCAGCCGGAATGGAGTGGCAACTATGACCACTATAAAGTTTACGATGGGGAAAGTGATGTTTATTTTAGCTACAAAATCAAAGGTTACACCGAAACGCAGCGAATAGTCTTGCTCACTATCCCGCTGATGGTTCACTTTGAAACACGCGCAACAGCAACAAGCAGGTTTTACGCCGCACTCGGCGGTAAAGTCGGCACGCTTGGCTCCATCTACTACGAAAACAGCCTAAACGAATTGGTTACAAGAGGCAAAGATATTTCGAGCAAACCACCTGCGGAAGATGATTCGAATGAATTAGAATACATCACTCGTCCACTTCGCGGCTTTGGCACATTTAATCCGCAAGGGAGTTCCGGCAGCATCAAAAAGCTGAACCTCGCCCTTTTTGCCTCCGCCGAAGTGGGCATGAAATGGGCGTTGACCAACGAATTGTCGCTCTACACAGGAGCCTACATAGACTACGGGTTAAACAACATTTTACAGGACGAAAACAAATCCCCGTTCATCACTTACAAACCCCCTATTCCTGAGCCGGATGAATACATCTACGACCCACCCACAAGTATGTTGTCAGCCCAAAAAGCAGACAACACGCCGTTTGTTGACAAAGTGGCACCGGTTTCCACAGGCATACGCCTCACACTGGCATTCAACAAAAAGCCCTCAAAAAAGTCGAAAGTTCCATTCAATGCGGCTGACAACCCTGCTATTCCGCCGGTTGCCCAACCCAATCTGCCGGTTGACAATTCTCCCGACACAAGCAGAATTATTCGGAGGCGCAGAACTCAGGTCAGTTCGCAGCGTATGGAAGAGGTGACAGACAAGCAACGGCTGCAGCGACCAATCAATTTTGAATTTGACCGGAGCGACTTGATACCTGACAGTAAAGAAGCATTGGAGGCAGAAATAATCGACCTCAAACAGCAGTTGGAAGAAAAAATACGCATCTTAAAGAAATACCCCAACTGGAAAATACGCATCGAAGGGCACACCGATGATATTGGCAGTTCGGAACGCAATACGATTCTGGGCAAGGAACGCGCCGAAACAGCGAAAAACTATATGCTCGAACGAGGCATCCCTGCCCAAATGATTACGGAAACGGTCAGCAAGGCAGCCACAGAGCCTCTCGTCCCCAATACCAGCGAAGAGAATAGGCAAAAAAACAGACGGGTGGTGATTGTTGTGATTGGAGAGTGAAGGGGTATTGCTGTCCCTAACGGGACAGCAATACCTCCTAACTCTTCACTCTTCACTCAATTTTTCAGGCTAAATCTTTTTTTCAGGTGCTATTTTTTGCAAACGGTGTTTTGTCCCGCAGGGACAGCACTTTATTAACCGTAGACTTCAGTCTACGGGAGTGACGGAGCCACCGCCTCCCCCAAGTCCCGCATGGGACGACACATTATTATACCGTAGACTAAAGTCTACGGTTAATATAGTGCTGTCCCTGCGGGACAAAACGAGCCGCACAGTTCTGTCCATAATGGGACTGCGCTCCGGGCAAGTAAAAATAGCACCTGAAAAAAAAATTTAGCCTTGCAAATTTTTTTTGGAAGAAATCAGAAAAAAGCACTAACTTTGCGGTCTTAAAAAAAAGAAAATGGATAAAGTGGCAGGTTTTGATTTGAACATTTCAAATTGGCAGCAATTGTTGGACACGTTTTTGAGGGAAACCTTGCATTTAGGTTTCAAAATTGTTGTTTGTATTGCTCTCTATATTGTTGGGCGTAAGCTGATTAAATGGCTTGATGCGATGATAAAACGGCTGATGACAGCCCGACGATTCGACCAATCCGTTTCTTCTTTTTTGCGCAGTTTGGTCAATGTATTGCTGACGGTTGCCATGCTGATGGCGATAATCAATTTTTTAGGCATCAGCACCACCTCGTTTGTAGCTTTGCTGGCGTCGTTTGGCGTGGCGGCGGGTATGGCGATGAGCGGCACGCTGCAAAATTTGGCGGGTGGCGTGATGATTTTGCTGTTTCGTCCGTATGATGTGGGCGATTACATTGCTGCACAGAGTTTTGAGGGCACGGTCAAAGCCATTCAGATATTCAACACGGTCATTATCACGTCCGACAATCGCACGGTGTTTATCCCCAACGGCATTCTAAGTGCCAATACGATAGTGAATTACACCCATCGGGAAAATCGCCGCGTGGAGTGGACGATTGGCGTGGATTATGGCACCGATTATGATGAAGCCAAGGCGATTGTGCAAGCCATTTTGAAAGGCGACAAACGCATCTTGAACGACCCGACTCCAATGGTTGTCGTTAAACAGCTGAACGACAGCTCCGTAGATATGCTAATTCGCGCATGGGTAGCCAAAGACAACTATTGGGATGTTTTTTACCACATCAACGAGCAAATATATAAAACATTCACAGCCAAGCACATAAACATCCCATTCCCGCAAATGACGGTACATTTGGCGGAGAAAGGTTAAATCGGTGTCTGAACAATCACTATTCCGACATCCAATACCGAACGCCTACCTCAAATGTCATAGAGCCACTCGTGCCGATATTTGGAGCCCAAGCCCCGAAAACCTCCAACTTTTCTTTATAAATCCATGATAAGCCTATTGGCACGCGGATTCCTCCGCCAAACTTTGTCCGACTATCTTCGCCGACACCACTAAAAGTAACCCCCGCGTAGGCACCAATCCCCAGATACCAGCCCAGATTTATCTCTTCCTCAAAAGTTTTGTCCAGCAAATAATAGTCGCCGGAAACACCGACATTCAGCCAATTGTTCTTTTTAAGCCCTAAACTGACATCCCAAAAGATGGGAATTTTAGGGGCTTTAAAACTAATGCCGGGACCACCAAAACTCTCAAACCCATCCCAAGCAAAACCATCGTGCCCATGCACGCCAACAGCCCAAACATCCGTTCGATGGTGCGATTGAGCCACAAGCACAACCGGACAAAACACCAAACTCAAAACCAAAAAACCCGCGAAAATCCGTCTAATTTGCATAATGTATATAATTTATAAATTTGTACAAAGTGTAAATTTCTCATCCTGTCAATCCTAAAATCCGGCAAATCCTGATTCAGACAAAAATCACCGAATAAAACTCATAAACACCTTCTCCTCCCCCTTAGGCTCAATCGCCGCACTTTGCGCCCGCATCTTCAGCATCCAAGCCATATTTTTGCCCAGCAACTGCATAATTTGGTTGCCCTCAGCATCTTGTGCCGCTTCACCGGGCGCACGACCATGAATCACATTCCAATAATTGGCAGTCGACACCAACATTTCCGACACGGTGAGGTAGTGATTGAGGGCGTTGAACGTCATGCTGCCTCCGGTGCGGCGAACGGCAACCACCGATGCCCCCACTTTGTGGCGAAACCAGCCGCCATTGGCTGAGGCAACGTAAAACGTGCGGTCTAAAAAGCATTTCATCGTGCCCGCGATGCCGGAATAATACACCGGCGAGCCAATAATAATGCCGTCGGCGGCTTTCATTTTCGGGAGCACTTCGTTCACAATATCGTTTGTGATAGCGCATTTGCCATCTTTCCTTTCGCCACATTTGCCGCAAGCGATGCAGCCGTGGACGGGATTGCCGCCTATTTCAACGATTTCAAACTCGATGCCCTCTGCTTGAAGGGCTTTGCCGACTACACCCAATGCGTAGGCTGTGTTGCCGCTCCGGTGCGGGCTTCCGTTTAGTGCGATTACTTTCATAATTTTGAAAAATGTTTAATTCAGGGCGGCAAAGGTACAATTTTTATTTCAAAAATCATCCAAATCTGGAAAATCATATTAAAATCACAGTTCAGACAGAAAAAATCCCCACCTCGCGGCAGGGATTTCCTGAAAAGAGCGTAGCTGGCTTAGAATAAATAGCCTACAGTGATGGCAATGTTGCTATTGCCACCGTCCTTACCTTCGTTCGCAACATTCGTCAAGCCGATGTTGTATTGGGCTTTGGCAAAGATGCTCCCAAATTGATAACCCGCACCGATGTTTAAGCCAAAATCCAATGGATTGAGCGTCTTATCTGAACCAAATTCCGCTCCATCGTCACTGCTGGTAATTCCATAACCTATGTATGGACCGGCAAAAACGAGAACTTTGGAATTGTCATTAACCGCAATTTTGTACATTGCGTTAATCGGCAATTGCAAGTAGCCCAACGTGATGGCGTCACCCATTACCGGAGCCGCCCCTTTTTGAGTGAATAATAATTCGGGGACAATAGAAAAACTTTCGGTAAGTGCAACATCAGCAACTGCACCTACTTGAAATCCTATCGTGGACACCATGCCTTCGCCGAGATCCCCTGAAAAACTTGGGAGATTCAACCCGGCTGTAACGCCAAATTTCAACTCCTGCGCGTTCACACTTGCTACGCTAACCAAAGCGATAGCTGATAAAAATACAATTTTTTTCATGTTTAAAATTGTTTTACGTCCGCTCCTTAGACGGACAATTAAATTACTAAAATTAAAATTCCTACTCTGTGAGGCTTTGTAGGGCTTGCCCCATTTTTATGTCAGTTGTTTGGTCAACCTATTTGTCCTTCCTCACCATACGCAACATAAAAAAAGCGCGGACAAAACTCTAAGTTTTTTTATCCGCCTTATGAGGTCCTAGACTACCTGAATGATCAGATAAAATGAGTTAGTCCAAGCCCCGAAGGGTGAACGTCGTCACTTTAGTCTTTACCATTCGTTAGAAATTGTCTAGATTTCATAAGGCAAGAATCAAGCTAAACGCTTTTTCCAATCTTAAAATGTGCGTATTACCGCTGTCATGTCATCATAATCTCCTATAATTTAACGAGTTAATCACGTCCGTATTCGCTCATTCATTCGAGCCAATATTCGGTCCGACATTTGCTTGTTCATTGAACTTAGCGCAAACTCGGGCGCAAAGGTAAGCATTATTTTTGAATTAAAATTCGCATTTATTGGTTGTCGAAGTTAAACTATGTTAAAATATTTGCTATCGCATACAGCGGGTACACGCGGATATTATCGTAGGTTGCAAAATTTTCGAGCGAAGTTCGGATGCCGTATTCCGACTGTTTTTCTTTCAGAAACTGCCACATACTTTGCATTTTGCCGGTTTTGCCCGATTTCACTTCTATTGGAATGATTTTATCGCCCACTTGCACCACAAAATCCACTTCGGCACGGCTGTTTCGTTCTTCGCGTGTCCAATAGAAAAGTTGCGTCTGCTCATAGCACGAAGCGGCTTTCAGCAGTTCCATACCGACAAACATTTCGGCGATGCCACCCTTGTTGATGGTGTCAAAATCATCGTTCAGCAAAATATCCGACAGTTTTAAGCCAAGCAATCGCTGAAAAACGCCGGTATCAAGCAAAAACATTTTGCGAAATTTCGGATTGATTTCCGAGCCGAGTGGCAGTCCGTTTGCCGAAGTGTGCGTTGCCGGAACCACCAACCCTGCCATTGCAAGCAGTTCTGCAGCGTGTTTTATCTGAAACGTCGAAAAAAACTGCTCCTTGTCGGTATAAACAAATTTGTTGCCCATTTGCCGAACTATGCTGTCGAGAGCCGCTGATATTTGCAAAGTTGGCACACGCTTTTTGTACTTTGCAAAATCGTTGCGCAAAGACACTATCAAATCATCAAGTACCCGTTGGCATTTCAGCAAGTTCTTTTCCGTCACATAACTTGCCACCGTTTCAGGCATTCCGCCGATAAGCAAAAATAATTTTAGCAAATAGAGTGCTTTGTTGTGCAACACATCATCGAGCGGATTTTCTATATTTGCCTTTTTTATGGCATTTAATAGACCCGTATTGCCATTTGCCTGCAAAAATTCGGTAAAAGAAAATGGATACATAAACAGTGAGCGAATTCTGCCAACGCCGAACGATGGAATTTCTTCGATTGCAAATTCGAGCAACGAACCGGCAGCCACAACGTGCAATTCAGGAAAATCTTCGCAGAAAAAACGCAACGAAGAAATGGCAGGCAAGCAACTTTGAATTTCATCAAGGAACAGCAACGTTCGCCCCGCCTCAATCGGCACATCGAAAGCGGCAGTAAGTTTTTCGCACAAATATTGCGGCGACAAGTTCCCTTCTTCAAAAATTTGCCGCGCTTCTGCATTTCTTTCAAAATTTATTTCCAAAAAATGCGGGAATTTCTGTCCCAGATTTCTGACGGCAGAAGATTTTCCAACTTGCCTTGCACCACGCAATAAAAGAGGCTTATGTTTGGAGTCTTTTGACCAATCTCTCAAATCGCTATCAATCAGACGTTTAAAATATTTCACTTCATTTTTCATAACCGAGTTTGACACTTTCACTTCATTTTTCGTAACCGAGTTTGACACTTTCACTTCATTTTTCGTAACCGAGTTTGCTCGTTTCACTTCAAAAATATGGGGCAAAGGTATGTATTTTTTTTATTCAAAAAAAATACTTACCTTTGCGGCTCGAAAACAAGTAAAATTTTGATATAAAATGACACAACAGAAAACTTCCACTGATGCCGTTGCACAAGTTGAAAAAAGTGTAGGCGAAATCATTTCAAAAACGGATGAGTTTTTGGATAAACATTTGAAAACTATTGAGATAGCTATTTTGGCTGTCGTAGTAATCGTGGTAGGCTATTTTGCTTACCGCCATTTCATTTTGCTGCCTCGCGAAAAAGAGGCGCAAGAGGTGATGTTCCCTGCACAAAGCTCGTTTGAATACCAGCAGTGGGCGGTGGCGTTGAACGGCGATGGTTCGCACGTTGGCTTTTTGGAAATTATTGACGAATACGGAGGCACCACATCGGGCAATTTGGCAAAGGCGTATGCAGGGCTTTGCCAGGCACATTTGGGCGAATACGAAGCCGCATTGGACAATTTGAAAAGCTACAACCAAAATGACCAACTATTTGCATCACAAGTGATTGCAGCAATTGGCGACTGCTATGTATCAAGTGGCGACTCTCAAACAGGCGTATCCTATTTTGAAAAGGCTGCCAAAAAAGCAGCCAACACAGCATTGAGTCCACTCTTTTTGAACAAAGCTGCCGAAGTATATACAAGTTTGGAGGAAAAAGAAAAAGCCCTGAAAATCTACACCAAAATCCAAACCGAATACCCCGAATTTGCAGCAGCCAACGCAATTGAAACGTACATTGAACGGTTGAAACAATAATGTCTGTCATTGCGGGCTTGACCCGCAATCCCTTGTTTTAGCAGGGGATCCCGTGTCAAGCACGGGATGACAAATGAACTAAAAAACATGGCAACTGCAAATCACCCGCTTTCCAACTACGACCCTGCGACCGTACCTGATGCTTCGGGTATGAGGTTCGTCATTGTGGTGTCGGAATGGAATGGGCATATCACCTCCAAACTTCGGGACGGGGCTTATGACACCTTGTTGAAACATGGCGCGAAAGCAGAAAACGTGACTGTAATCCATGTGCCCGGCAGTTTTGAGCTGATTTTTGCAGCTAAGCATGCCGCTACCAAATTACGTCCGGATGCCGTGATTGGGTTGGGATGTGTGATTAAGGGCGAAACACCACACTTTGAATACGTCTGTCAGGGCGTGACGCAGGGCTTTGCCGCCCTCAACGCAGAAGGAGATGTACCCTACATTTTCGGACTGCTGACCGACAACAACGAGCAACAATCCCTCGACCGCGCCGGAGGAAAATTGGGCAACAAAGGTGTAGAAGCAGCAATCACCGCTATAAAAATGGCGAAAATCAATGATGCGTAAACTCACATATCTCTTACTCTGTCTGTTGTCGGTCGCATGCACAGTGGTCGAGAAGGAGGCTGACGGTGTTACTATCTATCTCAAAAAGACTTCGGAGGAGGCGAAAACGATTCATCTGCAAGTTATTAACGACAATGTGATTCGCGTGACTGCGTTCCCAAGCAAAATAATTTCGCAGAATGAAACGTCACTGGCTACGTTCACGCACGGGATGGAAACCGGATGGTCGTATTCGGCTTCCGACGAGGATGTGGTGTTGAAAACGTCTGCTTTGTTTGTTTCGGTGCAACTTGCCGGCGGCAGAATTATTTTTCAGAACAAAGACCGTCGCCTCATTTTGGCAGAGCCGGACTGTGGTGGAAAAACACTTGAAAGCACTGTGCGTCAAGAGTTTGAATCGCCAAGTGATGAACTGTTTTACGGCACATTGCCATTCATCGTCAGCAACACGCATTACGGCATCCTTTGGGACAACGCCACTGAAACGACTTTTGAAAATTCGCGCGATTCCACCGAAAGCAATCCCGACAGAAACAAACTCGCCTTTCAGTCGGCTTCCGGCAGCCTTTTGGACTACTATTTTATCTATGGCGAAACGATGGATGAGTTGGTGAGCGGCTATCGCACCGTGACCGGTAAAGCCATAATACCCCCCCAATGGGCAATGGGGCTGTGGCAAAGCAGTGACTCCTACACGTCTCAGAATGCGTTGCTGACGGGGATGAACAGGTTTCGCGACCACCAATTTCCGATTGACAACATCATTTCGACAACAACTTACGAGAATAGCCGGTTTCCCGATATGACGAAAATGCTCGAGGATATTCACGCTATGGAGGCACAATTTGCCATTGCACTGCCGCCACAAGCCTCATGGGAAGAAGTCGGAAAAAACATCTTTGCAAAGGGCGTGGATGCCTGGTGGCTGAACAACCTGACGGACGCGCTCTACGCAAAAAGCATCTATAAGGGTCAGGAAAAAGCCGATAATTACCACCGCAGTGTGATTTTTGATGGCTCCAAGGCACCCGCATTGCAACAATATTCGGTCGTCACACGGCTGAGCGATGAAAAAAGCAGCTGGGAAGACTTGAAAAAAAGTATCGCCACAGGAGCGAGTTTGTCCCTTGCCGGAACACCCTATTGGGCGTTGGAGCCGGATGTTACGCAAAAAAACGACAGTATGTTGGAGCCATTTCGCGAACTTTACACCCGTTGGCAGCAGTTTAGCGCGTTTACGCCCATTTTCAGGGCAACTCATGAGCCTTGGCATATTGCGCCGGAGGGTCATGCAGCCTATTCTTCGTTGCTTTATTATGCCAATTTGCGGTATCGTCTGATGCCGTACATTTACAGTTTGGCGGGTTTATGTTATTTTGACGATTACACGCTGATGCGCCCGCCGGTGATGGATTTTCCGCACGATGCGGAGGTTTTGAACGTTGATGACCAGTATATGTTTGGACCCGCATTGATGGTTTGTCCGGTCTATCGAGAAGCGGTTGCAAAGCGCGAAGTGTATTTCCCCCAAGCCCCCGTTTGGTATGATGTGTATTCGGGACGTGCTGTGGATGGAGGGCTAAAAGACAGTGTTACAGCACCTTACGAGCACATACCATTGTTTGCTCGCGCCGGAGCAATTGTACCCATGGGGTATCCGCTCCAAAACACGCAGGAGGCACAAAAAAACTTGACCCTGTTTGTGTACGCTGGAGCTGACGGCAAATTTACGCTCTATGAAGACGAAAACACCAACAACAACTACCTAAAAGGGCGTTTCACACAAATCCCTTTCACCTACAATCATGCCGAAATGAAATTGACCGTAGGCAAGTGCACAGGTGAATTTCAGGGCATGACACGCAAACGCATCATCACAGTAGTGTTCGTGTCGCGCGACCACCCAACGGGCATAGATTTCAGATTGTCCGAAAAAAACTCCCACACACTATTGTATAATGGGGATGAGCGGACACTTTCATTTTAGCCTCTCGCAATACCACCGATATAACATCTCCACGCCCTGCCTGATGCCAATTTGATGCTTCCAGCCCAACTCATGCAACTTCGTTACATCCGTCAGTTTTCGCATCGTGCCGTCGGGCTTGTCGGTGTTGAACACAAATTTGCCTTGATAGCCAACTGTTTGCGCGATAATGTTGGCTAATTCGGCAATCGAAATTTCTTCGCCGGTGCCTATATTAATATGTGTGTTGCGAATTTCTTTGCTTGCCGGTTTCAAATCCTTGAAATCTACTTTTTCCATTACAAAAACGCTCGCATCCGCCATTTCTTCGCTCCATAGAAACTCGCGCATCGGCTTTCCGCTACCCCAAATCTCTACGCCGGTTTTCAAAATGCCGTATTTTTGCAACTTGCCCTCAATAGCCTCTTGACTGTCTTTTCCTGAAACGCCCTCTATCGGCAACGCGTTCAAATCGTTGCGTATAGCCTCCCAATCGTCCGTCATCAGGCTTTTGGCGAGGTAAACTTTGCGCAACAGGGCGGGCAACACATGCGACTTTTCCAAATCAAAGTTGTCGTTGGGACCATACAAATTGGTCGGCATCACGGCAATATAATTGGTGCCATATTGCAGATTGTAACTCTCACATATCTTGATGCCGGCGATTTTTGCCAAAGCGTAAGGCTCGTTGGTATATTCGAGCGGCGAAGTGAGCAAACAATTTTCGGGCATCGGCTGCGGAGCATCGCCCGGATAGATGCACGTAGAGCCCAGAAACAGCAATTTTTTCACGTCATTCAAATATGAGGCATGAATGACATTGTTCTGTATCTGCAAATTGTCGTAAATAAACTGCCCCCGATAGGTGCTGTTGGCAATAATCCCCCCCACATGGGCAGCTGCCAAAAAGACATAAGCGGGCTTCTCCGCCTCAAAAAAATCAAAAACAGCCTGCTGTTTAATCAAATCCAACTCCTGATGCGTGCGCACAACAAAATTAGAAAACCCCCGCACCTGCAAGTTCTTCAAAATAGCAGAGCCAACAAGCCCCCGATGCCCTGCAACATAAATTTTAGCATTTTTATCCATAAAAAACGGAATTTTTAATTCTTAATTTTTAATTGAATATACGTTTCCATATCCTTATCCCCACGCCCCGACAAGCACAGCACAATCACATCATCCTTCTTAAACTTCTTCTGCTGAAAAACCGCCAACGCATGTGCCGACTCCAAAGCTGGGATAATCCCCTCTAAGCGAGTGAGTTCCATCGCTGCCGTCAGTGCTTCATCGTCTGTGACTGCCAGCACTTCCGAACGCCCCTTCTTTGACATATTAGCGTGCATGGGACCAATTCCGGGGTAGTCCAAGCCGGCTGAAATGGAGTATGGCTCTTGCACCTGTCCATCTGCATCCTGCATCAGGAGGGTTTTGGCACCGTGCAGAATGCCGACCGTGCCGAGGTGGATGGTCGCCGCCGATTCGCCCGTGTCGATGCCTTTGCCTGCTGCTTCTGCCAAAATAATTTTGGTGCGCGGCTCGTCCAAATATTCGTAAATGGTGCCTGCTGCATTGCTGCCGCCGCCCACGCAGGCTACGAGATAGTCGGGATAGTCGCGACCTTCTTTCTCTTTCGTTTGCCACTTAATCTCTTTGCTGATAACGGATTGCAGCTGTGCTACCAAATCAGGGTAGGGATGCGGACCCACCGTTGAGCCAATCACATAAAACGTGTCGGCAGGGTGGCAACACCAATCTCTAATTGCCTCATTACAAGCATCTTTCAAGGTCATATTGCCGCTCGTGACGGGCACAACCTTTGCGCCGAGCATCTCCATTTTGCGGACGTTCAGATTTTGCCGTTCCACATCCGTTTTGCCCATATACACGATACATTCCATGCCCATCAGCGCGCAAACCGTTGCTGTGGCTACCCCATGCTGACCGGCACCTGTTTCGGCGATGATGCGCGTTTTGCCCATCCGCCTCGCCAACAAAATTTGCCCGATGGCGTTGTTGATTTTGTGCGCCCCCGTGTGGTTGAGGTCTTCCCGTTTGAGGTAAATCTTGCAACCATACCGCTCTGAGAGGCGTTTGGCGAGGTAGAGGGGGGAAGGGCGACCCACATAATTCGCCAGCAAATCCTGAAATTCTGTTTGAAAATCGGGGTCGGCAAGGATTTTTTTGTATTCATTTTTCAACGTTTCCACATTGGCATACAATATTTCCGGCACGTATGCTCCGCCAAAATCGCCGTAAAAACCGGCTTCATTAACATCAAAACTCATAATTTTTATTTTTTAATAAGCCGAAGCACCACCGCGGTGCGCACCGGCAAATATAATTTCAGCCATTCCTTCTTTTCCCCTGCATAGAGCGGGTCGAAAGCGGTGTGGTATGCAATATCGGCATTTATCCGTCCGAAGCCGCCGAACGCGGGGTTGTCGCTGTTCAACACCATCTCGTACTGCCCCGGAGGCACTAAAAAGCTGTAGTCGGTAAACGATTTTTCCGGATTGAAATTGAAAGCGAAGACGTAATCGCCCCGTCGGAATGCCAAAATCTGGTCGCCGTCGTTGTCCCACACTTTTTGAATTTCCAGCGACTGGAAGCCCTTGATGCCGTTGAGCAGATTCACCATCGCGCTGTCGAAATCGCCCAAGTAGTGGTATTTCAGGTCGGGATTGTCCACCAGATGCCACTGTCGGCGGGCATATTTATACGACCAGCCATTGTCCTGACGCGGGAAATCTATCCATTCGGGGTGCCCAAATTCGTTGCCCATAAAGTTGAGATAGCCGCCGTTGATGCTTGAGGCGGTTACCAAGCGAATCATTTTGTGGAGCGCGATGCCGCGGTCAACCATCAAATTGTTGTCATTCACGTGCATGTGCCAATACATTTCCGCGTCGATGAGGCGGAAGATGATGGTTTTGTCGCCCACCAACGCCTGGTCGTGGCTTTCGGCATAGCTGATTGTCTTCTCGTCTGCCCGCCGGTTGGTCGTTTCCCACCAGATGCCCGACGGGTGCCAATCCTGGTCTTTTTTCTCCTTGATAATTTTTATCCAGTAGTCGGGGATGTTCATCGCCATGCGGTAGTCGAAGCCGTAGCCACCCTGAGCGACTGCCACCGCCAATCCGGGCATCCCGCTCACCTCCTCCGCGATGGTCAGCGCGCGCGGATTGACCTCGTGAATCAACTTATTCGCCAGCGTGAGGTAGCAAATCGCCTCGCCGTCCTGATTGGCGTTGAAATAGTCGCCGTAACCGGAAAAAGCCTCGCCCAGACCGTGACTTTTGTAGAGCATACTCGTTACACCATCGAAGCGGAAGCCGTCGAAACGGTATTCTTCCAGCCAAAATTTGCAGTTGGAGAGCAAAAAATGTATCACCTCATTGCGCCGATAGTTGAAGCACAACGAGTCCCAAGCGGGGTGTTCGCGCCGCGCATCGCTGTGAAAATACTGGTCGTAGGAGCCGTCAAACCGCCCCAAACCTTCGATTTCGTTTTTCACCGCGTGCGAATGCACCAAGTCCATAATCACGGCGATGCCCATCGCGTGAGCCGTGTCGATGAGTTCTTTCAACTCCTCCGGCGTACCAAACCGCGACGATGCAGCAAAAAAACTCGACACGTGGTAGCCAAACGAGCCATAATAGGGGTGCTCCTGAACTGCCATAATCTGAATGGCATTGTAGCCGTCCTTTTGGATGCGCGGCAGAATATTTTGCGTAAATTCGAGATACGTGCCCACGCGCTCGTCATTGGTCGCCATCCCGATGTGGCACTCGTAAATCAGCAGCGGCGCGGTGTTCGGCGCAAAATTTTGCACCTTATATATATAGGTTGTTTCGGGATTCCAAACTTGCGCGCTGAAAATCTGCGTATGGTGGTCCTGCACCACACGTTGCGCCCACGCGGGGATGCGCTCGCCGGAGCCGTCGTCCCAGTGCATCCGCAATTTATACAGTTCGCCGTGGTGCAATTTGTCGTGAGGCAGAGAAATTTCCCACGCGCCATTGCCAATCGGATGCAGCTGATAATCAGGCTGTTCCGTCCAATCGTTGAAATCGCCAACGAGGTAAATCGCCGTTGCTCGCGGTGCCCATTCGCGAAACACCCAGCCCGCGTCGGTCTTGTGCAAACCGAAATACAGATAGCCGTCGGCAAACTCGCTCAGCGGCACTTTGCCATCCTGCGTCAACTCCCGTTCGCGCTGCAAAAAATAGGCATAACGCCCCTCAATCGCCGCCGTGTAAGGCTCCAGCCAAGGGTCGCCCTTGATTAGCCCCAATTTGCTTGTCGTCTCTTTTTTCGTAGCCATAGTGCGACAAAGTTACGGTTTTATTTTGAAATAAAGAAACACTGAATCTTTGGGTGCACGACAAATTTCCCTTTTTTACTCAGGGTCAATTGGCATTAAAAATTACGGAGACCAACTACCCCGTATGGGGTAGTTAAGACTGTAGGTCTTTGGCGTTGACTCTGAGTAAAAAGGGGAAATTTGTCGTGCACCCCTTAAACAATAAACATTTTTGTAATTGAAAAAAAAGTTTTACCTTTGCCCCCGAAAATAAAAAAAAAAGAAAATGCAACTTGTGTCATTGATATTCGTGATTCTTCTGTCGGTAGGGCTTTTATCGGTGGGGCTTTCGCTCTATGGGACGATTTTTAGTCATCATAACTCATTGATAATGAGCAAGTTACCCCCCCCCCCCCACATAACTTGCTTATTATCAAGTAGTTACGAGCGTTCGTTAAAGCTATTTATTAACAAAATACATCAGCCATATCAGGGTCATGCCTTGGTGTGGCTTTATTGTTGTGTCATTTAAAAACAGACAAATAATATGCTATTCAACTCTATTCCATTTGTGATTTTCTTTGTAATACTTTTTGCGCTGTATTACTTCGTTTTCAAAGAAAAGACGAAGCCGCAAAACATTCTTCTGCTGGTGGCAAGTTACATGTTCTATGCGTGGGCAGATTGGCGAATTTTGCCGCTGCTAATTGTTTCAACTCTTGTCTTTTATGGCTTGGGCATTGCGATTTTCAATGCCGCAGGGTCGCGGCGTGCCACAACCCTGTCCACCCTCGGCGTGGTGTTTGGCATAGCCGTGTTGGGCTATTTCAAGTACACCAACTTTTTTATCTCGTCGTTCAAGGATTTGTTCGACAGCATTGGGCTGCAAACCAACCTGCACACGTTCAATATCATTTTGCCAATCGGAATCAGTTTTTATACGTTCCGTCTGTTGGGTTATGTAATCGACATCAACAGAGGCAAATACGAGCCTACGCGCGATATTGTGGCATTTTCCACTTATGTTGCCTTTTTCCCGTGCATCCTATCCGGTCCGATAGACCGCCCCAACACACTCATTCCGCAGTTACAGATGAAACGAACTTTTGATAATTCTCTGGCAGTGGATGGACTGCGACAAATTCTTTGGGGACTATTCAAAAAGATGGTCATAGCCGATAATTGTGCCGTGATTACCAATGAAATTTTCAATAATTCCACCAACTATCCGGGTAGCACGCTCGTTTTGGGAGCAATTTTTTATACTTTTCAGATGTATGCCGATTTTTCGGGTTATACGGATATGGCGATTGGGGTGGGAAAATTGTTGGGCTTTCGCTTGACTAAAAACTTCAATTATCCACTTTTTGCACAAAATATTGCTGATTTTTGGCGCAGGTGGCATATTTCGCTCACTTCGTGGCTCACGGATTATGTGTTTATGCCGCTGAATGTGAAATGGCGCGATTGGGGCAAGTGGGGGATGATACTCGCCATTGTTGTCAATTTCGTACTCTGTGGCTTTTGGCACGGTGCAAATTGGATGTTTGTGCTGTGGGGACTTTTCCACGGGCTACTGTTTATCCCACTGATTTTATCCGGTGCTATGTTCAAAAAAACTACGATAGAGACTTACAAATGGGGATTTCCTAAGTTGAAGACCTTGGGCAATATGCTGCTTACATTTGCATTGGTGGCGTTTGGATTGATTCTTTTTAGAGCAGAAAGCGTTGCGCAGGCGGTTGATTATATTTCGGAGATATTTTCTTCGTCTTTGTTTTCTTTCCCTCATGGGATAAATGTAAATGGCATCGCAAAAAGTACGCTCGTATTTATCTCCATTTTTATGTTGGTGGAATGGTTTGGACGGGAAAATCAATATGCGATTGAGAAATTGGATTTTGCAAAGAAAAAATACTTCCGGTGGGCAATTTATTATGCAATAATTTTGCTTATTTGTTCCTCCGGCGGCGAAGAACAAGATTTTATTTATTTTCAATTTTAAAAGTTTATGAAAAAGTTTATTATCAATGTAGTTTTATTCCTGCTTGTCAGTTTGATGTTTCCCATTTCACTGGAAATGGTGTTGCGGCATATTCCCAATGATTATTCTTACACAAAGGATTATTTGGATACCCATGCCAATGAAATAGAAATATTGATTTTAGGTGGTTCTCATACCTTTTTAGGCATTGACCCTATTTATTTTTCCGACAATGCATTCAATGCAGCGTATGCATCTCAGCCGTTAAATTATGATTATGCGATTCTTAAAAAATATGATGAGAAATTAGTGAATTTAAAAATGGTCATTATCGCGTTTTCCTATGTTTCGCTATGGCACCAATTGGCTAAAGATAGAGATGGAGATGCAAGGTGGATCAAAAATTACATCCTTTATTATGGAATAAAAAGTGAAAATGACCCCATAAAATTGCATTTTGAAGTATTGAGTAATAGTTTTGAACGAAGTATTTCACAGATATCATCTTATTTCAAAGGGACAAATATAAAACAGTCAAAATTGGGCTGGGGAACAACGTATCTTGCACACACCCCAGATGTGGAAACAGCCGGAAAAGACAGGGCTATAGCGCATACAAAAGACATACATTCACCTGAAAATCAAAAACTTTTCGCGGATAATGTGGCATTTTTAGATTCAATCATTCAGATTTGCCAAAGCCATAATGCAAAAGTTCTTCTGCTAACTACGCCAAATTACAAAGCATATCGTGAGCATTTAAATGAAGAACAATTAAACGTAATGATAAATACGGCAAATGAAATGGCAAATAAACATCCAAATTGCACTTACATGAATTTAATGGACGATAGCACTTTTGTTTCTACTGATTACTTTGATGCCGACCATTTATGTGGAGTAGGGGCAAAAAAGTTGTCGTTGAAATTAGCCAACTATATTGAGGAGCAAAATTTGTATAAACCAAGTTGCCCGCAATGACAAATCAAATTATCGTTATCGGCTAAATCGTTTTTTCAGGTGCTATTTTTACTTGCCCGGAGCGCAGTCCCATTATGGACAGAACTGTGCGGCTCGTTTTGTCCCGCAGGGACAGCACTTTATTAACCGTAGACTTTAGTCTACGGTATAAAAGATG
>NZ_BBRU01000001.1:0-36477 GCF_001431085.1 Candidatus Symbiothrix dinenymphae | reverse complement strand
GTCATCGACCTGGGCGATGGCAAGCAACTCACCGCCGCACAATTTCTGCAACATTTCCTCTTCACGCCCGACAAGCAGCACAGCCTTGTGCACACACTCAGCGGAGGCGAACGCCGCCGCCTCTACCTCTGCACGGTGCTCATCAAAAATCCCAATTTCCTCGTCTTGGACGAACCCACCAACGACCTCGACATCATCACCCTGAACGTGCTGGAAGACTACCTCGCCACATTCAAAGGCTGCGTCATAGTGGTGTCGCACGACCGCTATTTCATGGACAAAGTGGTTGACCACCTCCTCGTTTTCAAAGGGCAAGCCAAAATTCAAGACTTCCCCGGCAATTACACGCAATACCGCTGTCATTGCGGGCTTGACCCGCAATCTCCTGTAAAAGAATCGAATGCAGAACAAAAGAGCAATGCTGAACGGGGGATTGCGGGTCAAGCCCGCAATGACAAAAAGGCAAGTACAAAAGCCAAATTAACCTTCAGCGAGCGGCGCGAGTTGGAGGCATTAGACCGGGAAATACCAGCCTTGGAAGCCGAACAGAAGGCATTAGAGCAAGAATTATCCACCGGCACACTCGCCAACGATGCGCTACTGCAAAAATCGCAACGCATCCAAAAAATCATCGAAATGCTGGACGAAAAATCCATGCGGTGGCTGGAGCTGTCGGAGAAAGATTGTGATAAATTTTAACCTGCATTGCGCAAAATCAGTTTTACAGTGACCAACTACCCCTGTGTGGGGTACAATTTCGATAACCCCGCACAAACGATAGCGCAGGGCGGGGTAAAGTGCTCTCCTCCCCTTTCGGGCTGAAAGCCCACCATATCCTCTCAACGCAGCCTTTTCCGACTTTCCACCTCTTGCAACACACTCATTTGCTGGATGGCTATTTGGTTTAGTTTCACCAGACGCTCGCTTTGCGCCAGCCCGTCATCAATGAGTACGGCATTGATATTTTCCATGTTAGAGAGGCAAATCAGCTCGTTGATTGTGGCATAATCGCGCATATTTCCCTGCAAATCGGGATTGGCATCGCGCCATTGCTTAGCTGTGATGCCAAACATCGCCACATTAAGCACATCGGCTTCGCTGGCATAAATAAAATTTAGTTGCTGACCCGTAAGTTCTTGTGGTATAAGATGTTGAGCAATAGCATGCGTATGAATGTGGTAGTTGATTTTGGAAAGTTCGCGCTTTGCCGACCAGCCCAATGCTTTTTGTTCATCTTCTTTGAGGCGTTGAAATTCTTGAATGAGGTAGAACTTAAATTCGGGACTTATCCACGAAGCAAATTCAAACGCTATGTCCTTGTGCGCAAAAGTGCCACTGTCATAGCGACCGGGTTTGGATATAATTCCGATGGCATTTGTTTTTTCAATCCATTGTTTAACTGTCATTACAAAGCTCTGGCTTCCACTTTCACTTTTAATGTTACCGAATTCGGTAACATTAAAAACAGGATTGTTAATTGTTTCCCAAATTCCCATAAAATCAATCGTATAACGAGTTCTTAGCCAATGGGCAATGACAAGTCCCGTTGCTTCTGCGTTTTTGAACTTCGCCATATCGGTCAGCGAGATGTAATCACTTTTTTGGTGCGAAAGCAGGATAACTTCCGTACCTTGCACACTAATGGTTTCCTTTTTCTTCATGATGTTCTTTCTTTTATTAAAATTTTACGGTGCAAAGGTAAAACATTTTTCTTGATTTGGCAATTTTTTTCGAAAATCATATTTTTATTTTCACAATTAGTTTGCGATGATTACTGATTTTCAGGGCAACTGCATCAAATTTATGATGACAAGGAAGACCGTAGGTCTTCAATCTACCCCATACGGGGTAACAGACGGAAGCAAAATCGGCGGCGGTTCAGACAATCACATCTCCGCCCAATTCTCCCTATCCAAATTGCGATACCCAATTGCTTCTGCGATGTGGTGTGAGAGCACATTTTCGGCATCTTCCAAATCGGCGATAGTGCGGGCTACGCGCAGGATGCGGTCGTAGGCGCGGGCGGAGAGGTTGAGGCGTTCCATTGCGATTTTCAATTGTGCCAAGCCTGCGACATCGGGTTGGGCGTGTTTGTGCAGTAGTCGCGTGTGCATTTGTGCGTTGCAATAGATGCCCGGGGCGTTGGCAAAACGGGCTTCTTGCACTTGTCTGGCGCGGATGACACGCTCTCTAATGTCGTGGCTCGACTCTGCCGGGCGCGTGTCCGAAATGGCCTCGAAAGGCACCGGCACAATCTCTATTTGAATGTCGATGCGGTCTAAGAGCGGTCCGGAGAGGCGATGCAGGTATTTTTGCACCTCGTAGGGCTTGCAGACACACTCTTTGTTGGGGTTGTTGAAATGCCCGCACGGACAGGGGTTCATTGAGGCTACCAGCATAAAGCCTGCCGGATATTCCACCGTGAATTTGGAGCGCGAGATAGTGATTTTGCGGTCTTCCAACGGCTGTCGGAGAACTTCCAGCACCGATTTTTGAAACTCGGCTATCTCGTCTAAAAACAGCACGCCATTGTGCGCCAGACTGATTTCGCCGGGCTGCGGATACGAACCTCCGCCCACCATCGCCACGCTCGAAATGGTGTGGTGCGGACTTCTGAACGGTCGCGCCGCTATGAGCGACCCGTTGTGATTGATTTTTCCGGCAACCGAATGAATTTTGGTCGTTTCCAAACTCTCGCTCAGCGACAGAGGCGGCAAAATGGACGGGATACGCTTCGCCAACATACTTTTGCCGGCTCCCGGCGCACCCACGAACAGCAAATTGTGACCTCCGGCGCACGCCACCTCCAACGCACGCTTCACCTGTTCCTGACCCTTTACCTCCGAAAAATCCCACTCGGCAACCGCCTGATTAGCATAAAATTCGGCTCGCGGGTCAACAACGACACGCTCCAATGTCTTTTCTTCGTTGAAAAATTGGATGACGTCGATGATGTTTTCCGCGCCATAGACTTCCAACCCTGCCACCACCGCCGCCTCGCGGGCATTCATCTTGGGCAAAATCACCCCTTTGAAACCCTCTTCTTTTGCCTTAATCGCAATCGAAAGTACACCGCGCACGGGTTTGAGCTGCCCGTCGAGCGACAATTCGCCCATCATCAGGTAGTCGCTCACGCGGTCGGCTTTGATTTTTTCCGAACCCGCCAAAATGCCGATGGCTAACGGCAAATCATAGCCGGCACCCTCCTTGTGGATGTCCGCTGGTGCCATATTCACCACAATTTGCGTGCGAGGAAACCGCATCGCGTTGAACTCCAACGCCGATGTGATGCGCTCATGCGACTCTTTGATACTGATGTCGGGCAAGCCGACAAGAAAAAACTTGATTCCCTTAGTACAATTGACTTCAATCGTAATAATCTGAGCGTTAACGCCCTGCAGCGCAGCTGCATAAATTTTGACTAACATAAATCTGTTACCGGTTTATAGTCAACAGTTACCAATTACCGGTTGCCAATTTTCAATTTTGGGCGGTCTGTGTTGGTTACTAATCAACTTTTGTTAATAATTCAAAAAACTCTAATTTCTAAAAAAAACTTTTCAACGGGTTACTAACCGTGCATACAACCAATTTTCTCTGGCAGGACTTTGTATCAGCCTCAAATATTCGTCCAAGAGATTGGGCGGTATATTGTCCTTCATATAATCTTGTATCACCACCAAACTGGCTATTGATGCCGGGTTGGCTTTCACAAATTCCTCTGCATCAACCAGTAGCGTTTCTATTGGCGTGTCTTTATGATTTTGTTTAAAATCCGTCAGCAATTCGTTGGTGGCATTGCCACAAATTAAAATCTGTTCGGGGTCGTTGACATCGCCCTGTAGCGTGATTTTGTCACCATTTTTTGCCCAAGCCGTCACCCAATTAGAGCCTTTTTCAAAGTAAATAACCACCGATTGGATGTTTTTGGATGAGGCAGAGAACATGAATTTACCGCCTTTGATGGTCGCCGTATCAACTTGCGGGTTGCTGTCGTGCCAAGTCACAAAGCACACCACCGGAGAGGTTGTACCTTTCACATCGCCCTCAATGACAAACTGTTGCGGCTCTTTGTTGCACGCCAACAATCCGATACAGAGCAGAATAATATGTATATACTTCGTTTTCATTGTCAATAACGGGGGCAAAGGTACGCATTTATTTTAATAAATCCTAACAGATTCATAAAAATTTTTTATACCTTTGCAGTTCGATTATAGATGATATAGTATGAATATACCCGATTTGAGCGAACAGGAACTATTTCGCCGCCAGAGTTTGGACGAACTCCGCACGAGGGGCATAGACCCCTACCCTGCGGAAGAATTTCCCGTAACTGCCTATTCCACAGAGATTAAGGCAATGTTTCAGGACGATGCGCCGCACCGTGAGGTGTCCATCGCCGGACGGATTATGAGCCGCCGCATCATGGGCAAAGCCTCGTTTGTGGAGTTGCAGGATTCTGAGGGGCGCATCCAATTGTATATCAGCCGCGACGATATTTGCCCCGATGAGGAAGACAAAGACCTGTATAATATGGTGTTCAAAAAATTGCTCGACATTGGCGATTTTGTGGGCATCAAGGGCTATGTTTTTCGCACGCAGATGGGCGAAATTTCGGTGCACGTGAGCGGTTTAACGGTGCTGTCGAAGTCCCTGCGCCCGCTTCCGATTGTGAAATACAAGGACGGCGTGGCTTACGATGCCTTTGAAGACCCCGAAATGCGCTACCGTCAGCGGTATGTCGATTTGATTGTCAATGAGGGCATTAAAGACATTTTCCTCAAGCGGACACGGATTTTCAATGCGATGCGCCAATTTTTCAACGACAAAGGCTACATCGAGGTGGATACCCCTGTGCTGCAAAGCATTCCGGGCGGTGCTTCGGCGCGTCCGTTCATCACCCACCACAATGCGCTGGATATTCCACTCTATTTGCGCATTGCCAACGAGCTGTATCTCAAGCGGTTAATAGTCGGCGGATTTGAAGGCGTCTATGAATTTTCGCGCAATTTCCGCAACGAGGGCATGGACAGGTCGCACAATCCGGAATTTACCTGCATGGAAATTTACGTTGCTTTCAAGGACTACAATTGGATGATGCGCTTCACGGAACAGATGCTCGAAAAAATCTGTCTGGACGTGCTCGGAACCACCGAAGTAACGGTCGGCGACCAACAAATCAGCTTCAAAGCACCCTACAAGCGCATCACAATGGTGGATGCGATTAAGGAAAACACCGGCATCGACATCGCCGGCATGAACGAAGACCAATTGCGCGAAGTGTGCCGCACACTCCACATCGAACAGGATAAAACGATGGGCAAAGGCAAACTGATTGACGAGATTTTCGGCGAAAAATGCGAGGCTAACTACATTCAGCCAACGTTTATCACGGATTATCCGAAAGAAATGTCGCCGCTCACGAAAAAACATCGCAGCAACCCCGAACTCACCGAACGCTTCGAGTTGATGGTCAACGGCAAGGAATTGGCAAACGCCTACTCCGAACTCAACGACCCCATCGACCAGCGCGAACGCTTCGAGGAGCAACTCAAACTCTCCGAAAAGGGCGACGACGAAGCGATGTTTATCGACCAGGATTTCCTCCGCGCGTTGGAATACGGAATGCCCCCCACATCGGGCATGGGCATCGGTATGGACAGGCTGGTGATGCTTCTAACGGGGCAAACCTCCATTCAAGAGGTGTTGTTATTTCCACAAATGAAACCTGAGCAAAAAATATAAAGTTATGAATATACCGGGGAAAATAGCAGTCATGGGAGGCGGCAGCTGGGCTACCGCTATCGCAAAAATCGTGTCCGGCACGCAAGCCAAGTTCAATTGGTATATGCGTCGCCCCGAACAAATTGAGGATTTTAAGGCTCTCGGGCACAATCCGTCCTATTTGACAGGTGTCAAGTTTGATTTAAACAACATTTATTTCACTTACGACATCAACGAGGTGGTGGAAAACAGCGATATGCTGGTTTTTGCCACGCCGTCGCCGTTCCTCAAACAGCACCTGCAAAAATTGAATGCCTCGTTGCGCGACAAGGTGATACTGTCGGCAATCAAGGGCATTGTGCCGGACGAAAACATGATAACTTCGGAATATTTCACGAAGTTTCACCAGGTGCAGCCGGAAAACATGATTGTGCTCGGCGGTCCGTGTCACGCAGAGGAAGTGGCTCTCGAACGGCTTTCTTACCTCACCTTTGCAAGCATCAACGAGGCACACGCGCAGGCGGTGGCGAATGCGTTTAACACCCGCTTCATCAATACCACCTCCACGACCGATGTGATTGGCTTGGAATATGCCTCCGTGTTGAAAAACGTGTATGCCATCGTGTCCGGAATGTGCCACGGATTGAAATATGGCGACAATTTTCAGGCAATTTTCATCTGCAACGCCATCGAAGAAATGGAGCGATTTATCCACACCGTAAGCCCCAAAAATCGCCATATCTACACTTCAGCCTATCTGGGCGACATTCTCGTAACGTCCTACTCCCGCTACAGCCGCAACCGCATTTTCGGCACGATGATTGGCAAGGGCTACACCGTGAAAACCGCCCAACTTGAGATGGAAATGATTGCTGAGGGCTATTACGGCACCAAATGTATCAAAGAAATCAACGAAAAATATCAGGTAGATATGCCCATTTTGGACACGGTTTATTCCATCCTTTACGAGGGAGTATCGGCTGTAACAGCCATTCACAAATTGACAGAAACATTTAAATAATTTAAAATAAAATGCTCAAATTACGCTTAATCATCGCCCAATTTCTCCAGTTTTTCATCTGGGGAAGTTGGCTTATTTCGTTTGGAGGCTACCTGTATAGCATCGGGACGGCACCTATGGACATCGCGGCTGTCTATGCGCTGGCGGGCTTTGCTTCGCTTATCACGCCCGGCATCATCGGCATCATTGCCGACAAATGGCTCAACAGCGAGCGGCTCTACGGCATTTGCCACCTCATCGGTGCCGTCGCACTGTTTTTTGCCGCGCAAACCATTGCCTACGGACAACTTTTTCCGCTGATGGCTGTGTATTTGGCGGTGTTTATGCCAACCATTTCGCTCAGTTATTCGCTCAGTTACAGCCTGTTACACAAATCAGGCTTCGACACGGACAAAACCTTCCCGCCCATTCGCAGTTGGGGCACCATCGGCTTCATAGTCGCCATGTGGGCGGTGAATTTGCTCGATTGGACGTTCAGTGCCAATCAGTTATTGCTCGCGGCGGGTGCTTCGGCTCTGCTGGGGCTTTATGCTTTCACACTTCCGGTTTCTCCACCAATGCGTTCAAAGGGCACATTGGCGTGGAAAAGTGCCTTTGGCATTGATGCGTTGGCATTGTTTAAGCAGCGACAGATGCGTATTTTCTTCCTGTTTGCAGTGTTGATTGGCGTGTGCTTGCAAATCACCAATGCGTGGGGAACGCCCTTTTTGGAGCATTTTCGCGCCGGTTATCCCGATTCGTTCACGGTGAAATATCCCTTACTCATATCGTCGATTTCGCAAATTTCAGAGGCTCTGTTTATTTTGGCAATCCCGTTTGTGTTGCGCAAATATGGCATTAAGACAATTATGCTGATGAGTATCGGCGCGTGGGCATTGCGATTCGGCTTTTTTGGTGTTGGCGATGCGGGCACGGGCTTTGTGTGGCTACTGCTCTCGATGGTAGTATATGGTATGGCGTTCGATTTTTTCAACATAGCAGGTTCGCTCTTCATTGAACGTGAAGCCCCTGAACCCATCCGAGCCAGCGCGCAAGGCTTGTGGATGATGGCTTCAATGGGCGTCGGCGCAGTTGTGGGGCAGTTTGCCGCCGCTTCGGTGGTCGGTTTTTTCACTGTCGATGGCGTGCAGGCTTGGTCGGCTATTTGGCTCACCTTCACCGCTTATGCGGCAGTAGTGGGAGTGTTGTTTGCGCTGTTTTTTCACCCTCAAAATAGCAGGAGAAATGGAAACAAAAATTAGAACTAACTATCTGCGCCCCTTTGATGTGCTTGATATTGTGCTCACTTTGCTCATTGCATATCAATATATTAGCTTTTGGTTGTTCCCCTCTGCGGCGGATGTTGGCATTATTTATAGTTTTGTCATCCTTATTGTGTTTGAGTTTATCATGGTTCATTCGGGTGTTTTTATGGCCGTTATGCCGTTAAAATATGTTCTTTTCCTGTTTTTTCCGATTTATGGGCTTTTTGCGTGGGCGTTCAATACGATGATAGAAGACAACACCATTCTTTGGCTCTATTTGATAGTGGTGCTGAACAGGGTGCGCTTTGCATTTGCCAACAAAAACGATGAAGAAACAAAGAACAGAGCCATCGGCACATCCATATACGCCGTACTCATTTATTTCTTTTTAGTAATGTTTGCTGCCATTGCAGCATCCTGGATCCCGGCATTTGGATTGTCCACACCATTCTTGGATGCAGCCGGTTATTATTCCATAGCAGACGCCGGCGGCATTTTCACCGATATGCCGGAAACAGCCATGTTCGTAGGCACATTTTATTACCTGTTTCTATCCGCATTCAGCATCCTGCTGCTGGTTCGCCCCTATTATTTGGCAAAAAAAAGACGCAATAATGATGGACATAAAAATAGAGCAGTCGTGGAAAACGCAGCTGGCGGAGGAGTTTGAGAAATCGTATTTTGCTGATTTGGTGCAGTTTGTGAAGCAGGAATGTGCCTCGCAAACAGTCTATCCGCCCGGCAAATTGATTTTTAATGCGTTCAATCAAACCCCTTTTGAGCAGGTGAAAGTGGTGATTTTGGGGCAAGACCCCTATCACGAGCCCGGGCAGGCGCATGGGTTGTGCTTTTCGGTGAATGATGGTGTGGCTTTGCCGCCCTCGTTGCACAATATATATAAGGAGTTGCGGGATGATTTGGGCATTACACCTCCCTTTTCGGGCAATTTGGAACGCTGGGCGCGGCAGGGCGTGCTGTTGCTCAACGCCACGCTTACCGTTCGCGCGCATCTGGCAGGGTCGCATCAAAACAAAGGTTGGGAAACTTTTACCGATGCCGTCATTCGCCGCATTGCCGAACAAAAAGAGCGGGTCGTATTCATCCTCTGGGGGGCGTATGCTCAGAAAAAAGGCGCGTTTATCGACCCCAACAAGCACCTGATTTTGAAGTCGGCGCATCCCTCGCCGCTATCCGTTTTTCGCGGCTTTTTCGGCAGCAAACCATTCAGCCAAACCAATGCCTACCTGCAATCAACAGGACAGCAGCCGATTAACTGGTAACGATGGATGAATACAAAACCATAGCAGCACCCGCCGAAGGCACTTTCACGGAGCAGCGAAGCAAGTTTTTGGCGTTCGCCATGCCCGTGCAAACAGCAGAGCAGGCACGGGAATGCGTAGCCGACTGTCGCAAAAAATATTACGATGCACGACACGTCTGCTGGGCGTATGTGCTGGGAGCCGACCGCACAGAATTTCGAGCAAATGACGATGGCGAACCCTCCTCCACAGCCGGAAAACCCATTTTGGGCGTCATCAACTCCAACGAACTGACGGACATCCTGATACTCGTGGTGCGCTACTTCGGCGGCGTAAAATTAGGCACCGGCGGACTGATTGCAGCCTACCGAGCAGCAGCCCAAGCCGCAATAGCCAACGCCCAAGTCATCACAAAAACAGCAGAAGAAACCATCACCATCACATTCGACTACGAACAACTCAACAGCGTGATGCGCATCGTAAAAGATGAGCAACTGCAAATCCTCAGTCAAAATTTCGATACTGTGTGTGAGATGACACTGCGTGTGCCTCGGAGTGGTGTTGAAGATTTGAAAAAACAAGTGGGCAAGTTCAATTAGTAACTGCGAAAAATCGCTATGTATGTACAACATAAAAAAATGTTTGGAAAATACAAAAATAGTTGCTACCTTTGCAGCGTAAATTTTTAGAAGATAAAAAAGACATTGAATAACGGTTTAGAAAACCATTTCTTGTGCAACAGCTTCTTCTTCAAGCAACAGAAGTGCTAATTTCAACTTGGGATTATCTGGCGGTCATTCTACCTCCGGAAATAATTGCTACTGGGAAGGAGAAATAGGCTATATGGATGGGGTTCATCACAAATTTATAAAAATATGAAACATATACTATTATTCGTTTTTATTTGTGTTATTTCTTCCGAAGTAAATGCTACGAAGCCTTGGCCTCCTTATCCAAGAGATGTTTCAAATATGGTAACCGTTGATTCGGGAAATATTAGGATATGGTATGCGCTAAATGCTGTGGATATTCATAAAGCCGAAACGTATGACGATTTACAACGTTTGGAAATAGGTACACATTTATCGAAATATTTCAGCCATTTTGTCTATAACTCCGATTCGTTGTGTACCAATTGGAGAAATAAACATCCAACGGCGCGAAGTGCGCCTATGAGAATGGGGAATGGAGGGAAAGATGGCGCATGGTCGGAATATTATTTTTCCGAATATTACAAGGATTTTTCTAAAAACACACTTACTGAATATGCTCGTATGCCAATGCGAATTTCAGATTATCAGTATTCCGAAGATATTCCTGTACAGAATTGGGAAATTCAGCAAGATACCTTAACTATAGCCGGTTATCTGTGTCAAAAAGCCATATCTCGATTTAGAGGGAGAGATTATATTGCGTGGTTTACTGTGGATATTCCAATCAATAACGGACCGTGGAAATTTAGTGGATTGCCCGGTTTAATTCTGAAAGTATATGATAAAGATAATCAAAAGATATTTGAATGTATAAAAATTGAAATATATAAGGAAAAATATCCAATAAAAATGTATAACTATAAAAATTATGGAAAAATAGAGCGTAAAAAATTATTGGAATTACAGAAAAAAAACCATGAAGATTATTATACCGTGGCAGGTATGATAGTTACAAGTGGTAATCAACCACACGAAAAGATTCTTTATTACCCTTTAGAATTGGAATAAAAATATTCAGGGCAACCGCATCAAAATTCATAACTATTTACTACCTTTGCACTCATAAATATAAATAAAAACAATATGGCAACACCCATCATTAACGCCGATAAAATTGCAAAGCATTGGGCAGACACGTCCGATGACGACTTTGTAACTATGGAGGCGATGCTTGCAACTAAGCAGTACAATTGGGCACTGTTTCTCGGACATATCGTCATTGAAAAACTGCTCAAGGCATATTATGTGAAAGTAAAATGCCAACACGCGCCGCTGTCGCACAATCTTTTGCATCTTGCTCAAGACAGCAGTTTGATACTCACCAAGGAACAAAAAATATCACTTGCAAAAATTACAAATTTCAATATCAACGCACGGTATGATGACTATAAACGCGATTTTTATACTATGTGCACCGCCGAATTTACGGCAGAATGGTCAGAACGAATAAAACAACTACGGCTATGGATAAAAGAGATGCTATAAACATAGCGCAGCGGTTTGCGCAAATGGTGCAGGCGCAGTATGGCGCGGCACGGTTCATTCTTTTTGGTTCTTATGCTAAAGGCAATTTTCACAAGGATAGCGATATTGACCTCGCCATCATTTTTGATAACTGTGATAATGTCTTTGACAGAGATGTTGAACTTATGGTTATGGGATGTGATGTGGATTGGCGCATAGAGCCGCATTCGTTCCGCAAAAGCGAATTTGTGGCTGATGACCCACTCGCATACGAGGTGATGAAATATGGTCGCGAAATAATATATGAATAATCGCTGAATTTTGATGCGGTTGCCCTAAAAAATATATTATCAACATGAGAAAATTATACACTATTGCGCTCGCTTTTATTTTAGTTCCGGTGGAATTGAACGCTCAATGGACTTTCCAAATCAAAGTTCCAAGACCTGTTTCCATTCTAACAGTTGTGGATTCCGGAAATGTCAAAATAAGATATGTTTTGAATAAACTAAAAGATGAATCCGGTAAGAGTGATGATATACATGTTCTGGAAATAGGAAAAAATACGTCAAAGTATTATAGTTGCAATGCTTTTGAAGAGGATTCTATGAGTATTAATTTAAAAAAACAACCAATTTTGGGAGGGAGCACAAAATTCACAAGGAATATTACTCAAGCCAATAAATATTTTTGGTCGGAATATTATAAAGACCATGCGCAAAATATGCTTACTGAATATGCCTATATGCCTGGGGCTATGCCTAACTATCAATATTCCGAAAAAATTCCTGTTCAAGATTGGACACTGCAAGACGATACTTTAACGGTGCATGGCTATCTGTGCCAAAAAGCAACTTGCTCGTTTCGTGGCAGAAATTATATAGCATGGTTCTGTACAGATATTCCAATCAATAATGGTCCATGGAAATTCGGAGGTTTGCCGGGGTTGATATTGAAAGTGTATGACGAACGCAACGATTACGATTTTGAATGTATCAATATCGAAAATCACAAAACTAAATTTCTAATTACAAGTTATGATTATCGCGACTATGGGAAAATAAAAAGGGAAAAACTCTTAAAATTGTGGGAAGATATTTTTGACCATTATTGGCAACTTACTAATTCGCAAATAATTGCAACTTCAGGTAACGGAGAGTTTGAAAAATTGCCGTATAATCCGATAGAGTTAAAATAGAAAGGCATATTATTATGAAACAAATACGATTTTTAACTGTTGTTTTTATCCTCTTTCCTTTTTTCGCATCGGCGCAGACTGTTGTTAATGGTTCTGTGAAAAACAAAAAAGGCGAGCCGCTCTCTGTGAACGTGATGGTGCAGGCAAAGGGCAGTTTCGCTATTGCCGGATTTACAACTATTGATGCACAGGGCAATTATTCTTTAATCTACAAGGGCACAGCCGACAGTATCACGCTGACTGCCTCCGGAGTGAATATCGGCAAACACAGCCAAACGGTTGCCAACAGGAGCCAGCGAGTGGATTTTGTGATTGACGAAAAAGCCTTGGAATTGAAAGAAGTGGTGGTAATCCCAATCAAAATAAAACAAACGGGCGACACGATAAACTATTCGGTCAATGCCTACACCGACCAAAACGACCGTGTTATCGGCGATGTATTGAAAAAACTATCCGGCATTGATGTCAAGCCAAGCGGGGGCATATCCTACAATGGCAGAGATATTAACAAATTTTATGTGGAAGATATGGATTTGTTGCAGGGACGTTATGGCATCGCCATCAAAAATATAGCGGCAAAAGATGTTGCCACCGTGCAGGTGCTGGAAAATCATCAGCCCATCAAAGCGTTGCGCAATAAACTTCCCTCTGCTGATGCTGCAATCAACCTCAAACTGAAAGAAAGCGCGAAGGGAACGCTGGCGATTACCGGACTTGCGGGTGCCGGTTATGAACCCTTGATGTGGAACGCCGAACTGGTGTCGATGTATTTTGCCAAAAAGAAGCAAAACATGAGCACTTACAAAAGTAATAATTCCGGCGATGATGTTGCTTCGGAATTTAGAACCCACTACGATTATGAGCGGGTGTATGTAGATGGCGGCAGTCCGCTGTATATCCAATCGCCGAGCACACCGCCCGTTGCACAAAAACGCTACCTTTACAACAATTCCCATGCCGTTACTACCAACCACCTGATTAAGTTCAACGAAGATTTGGAACTCACCACCAGTGCTATTTATTACAACGACCGTATCGAACGAGAGGGCTATTCGCGCAACGAGCAGTATCTTCCGGGCGACAGCACACTTGCCATAGAAGAGCGGATAAACTCCAAAAGCAAAATACACAATGCCGAAATTGCCTTGCGCCTCAATACTAATGCCAAGGATTATTATCTCAACAATGCTTTCAACTTGACCGGAAGTTGGAATGACGACAGCGGACTGGGAATCACCCGCAGCAATGCCGGTGATTTGAATGAGACAATTTCGCAACACCTCGACAAACCCGCTTTCTCAATCGACAATACTCTTTCAGTGATTAAAAATATCAAAAACAATTCATTCAAAATCTATTTTTCAACGGGCTATTGGCATCGTCCGCATACCTTAACCGTAGCTCCGGCAAACTACCTGGGTGATGGCAATTTTGCCGCACTTGCGCAAGATGTGTTATCACGGGATTTTGCGTCGGTTTTGCGACTTTCTTACGGCTTGAAACGGGGCTATTTCAATTTGGAGTATGACGTTTGGGGACGTGCAGACCTCCGAAATATGAATACGGAATTGCATGGCGAGGACGTGAATGGCAATTTGATTGCTGCACACGATTCGCTGAAAAACAACCTTTGGTATAACAACTATCAGGCAGGCATCACCCAAAGTTATAGTTACAACAATGGACGGTTCAAAGCAAGTATAGGACTGCCCTTGACCTGTTATATACTAACAATAGACGACCGCATTCCCAAGACATTCACAAAATATAACAAGTGGATTATCAATCCCTCCATTTCAGCAAGTTATGATTTTAATTCAGAAATAATTGTTTCTACGGGAGCAAATTTTGGGCGTTCGTTTGGCGACATGAATTCTGCCTACTCCGGTTTCATTATGCACGGCTACCGCAGTTTGCTGCGCAATACCGTCGACAGGCTATTTGAATCCCGTTCAGGAGGAGCCGAGGCATCTGTCAGATACAGAAATGTGTTCGAGGCGCTGTTTCTCAATGTCGGAGTAACCTATAATCGTTCTTGGAAAAATTTGCTCTATGGGTTTGACTATCAAGGAATAATGAATGTGAAAACAACCATCGACCAACCAACGGAATCAGAGAATTATGGTGTGAGTTTCAATGCGAGTAAGGGATTGGGGTTTTGGTCGGCAACCGTGCGCGCTTCCGGCGGCTATAATGAGGGTAGAGGCGAGTTGCTGATTCAAGATGAAATCCTTAATTACCGTTCACAAGGCTATAATGCGGGTGCCGGCGCGAGTTTTAATCCGGTTTCTTTTTTAGGGTTCAGTTATTCGTTTGCGTGGAACCGGAGCAAAAGTTATACTGTTGAACGCCCCGAACGCTTCCCGCCGATAAAGGGAACATCGCAGAACGCTCAAATCAACATTTTCCCATTTAAAGCACTGACAATCAATCTCAATGCCGAACATCAGTATAACAGTGCCGCAAGCACCCGCTATACCACATTTGCCGATGCCGGAATCAAATATAAGCAAAAAACACTGGATTTGGAATTGGCGTTCAACAACCTGTTCAACGCCAAACAGTATATTTCGGCATCATACAGCGATATAAGCACTTATTATTACAGTTATAATTTACGTCCGGCAAGCGTGCTGTTGAAAGTGCGGTTTAAACTTAAATAAAAAAAATGAAACAAGATATGGAAACAAATGATTATCAGGGCAACCGCACCAAATTTATGATGATAAGAAAGACCGTAAGGTCTTCAATCTACCCCGTATGGGGTACAATTTCGATAACCCCGTACAAGCGATAGCGCAGTGCGGGGTAGATGGCACCACCTCCTCCCAGCAACCCCGTAGTGGGTTGAACTCTTTGTGGATATGTCATTTAATGAAAAGAGGTTTTGGCAAGACGAATAAATTCAACCCACTACGGGGTTGCAGAGAAAAGGAGATGCCTTACCCCGCACTGCGCTTCGCTTGTACGGGGTTATCGAAATTGTACCCCATACGGGGTAACTGGTCACCGTAAAATTTTGATGCGGTTGCCCTGAATGATTATTGGTTTTCTTGGAAATTACAAAAATAGTCGCTAACTTTGCAGCGTAAGTTTTTAGAAGATGAAAAAGACATTGAAAAAAACAATATTATTCATCTGCGCTGTATTAGCGTTCAGTGCTTGCCAAAAGCAAGCAGAAACACAAGAGACAAGCAATTACAAATTGGTTGTTACGTTGGAGAATGCTCCATTTGATTCTTTAACTCTTCGCGCTGCTGCGGAGGGGAAGTTTATCAACTTCACAGTCAAAGGTGAGAAAAGAGATAAATTTACTTGGAAATTCACTATTCCTGATAGCATTGTGGATATTGCGTCCGGTTTTAATTTGACCGTTGCCAGATATGATACTGTTAGCAAGTCTGCCAGAATGGTGTTCTTTACAGAAAATAACATCTCTTTGGGACATCTGGGTGTAGAGGATAGAGAAAATTATATCCATGCTCAATATTTAGGGCAGACCGTATTTCCTAACGAATACATCTTTGATATAAATTTTGTTACATTAGGAACCCTGATAAAAGAAAATTTTAGATTGATACTTCAAGATGACTGTTCAGACATTACAGTGCGGGTTCAGTCTCCATACTTTAGTGGCTTTGTACGTCCCAATTTTACTGTTGACCTTGAAAAAGAGTTTTATGATGAATGTTTGTCCCAATATGTGGAACGGGCAAAAAAATATCCCGATTCAAGGTATTTTATAATCAGTTTATCAGAGACCGTGAATTTTTATAAGTCGAATGCAGACATAAGAAAAATTTATGATTGCTTGTCAGACAAGCACAAGAACACCAAGTGGGGGCGAAATATTGAATACTATCTCTTTGAAAAATTTGAAAACACGTCATTGCCAACTTTATACTGGACGGCAACAGAAAAAGTCGTGCAAGATAGTTCAAAATACAATTTGCTGATTTTCACGGCATCTTGGTGCGGACCTTGTAATGAAGAAATCCCTATCCTTAAAGAAATTTATCATGATTTGAACGAAAAAATGATTATGACCTATATTTCTATTGATGAAGAAGAAACAGTATTTGCTTTTCAAAAACTGATGCGAAAAAAAGAGATACCCTGGCGTGCGTTATTAGCAGTTGAGGATATTCGCAAAATTAGAGATATGTATATGGTCGCAGCGATTCCTCAAGGAGTGTTGGTTTACCCCGGCGGCGAAAAGATGGAAGTGATTGAGGTTAGGGATGATGCAGAGAGGAAAAGGTTGTATTCGTTGTGTGGAAAATGATTGAAAAATTGTTGTAGGACAAATAAAATAAAGTAGTGTATGAAAACATTAAAAAAAATGTACAGTTAGTATTAGAAATGATTTTTTCACAAATAACAATAATAACGTTATGAATAAACTTTGCAAACACTTGCTCGTTTTTAGTTATGCTGTCTTAGCATTATCTTGTTATCGGGAAACTGCTTCTACAGGGCAGGCAACGCTTTCCGGTAAAATTGTCGGCTCTGTTCCGTCCGGACAGACATCTGTTATGGTAGCTTTTCCAATTCCTGTTTTTAATGAAACGGTAGAATATGAAACCCTATTAAAGGAAGATGGAAGTTTTTCTATTTCGGTTCCAGTATTTTTCCCAACTTATGCACAGATGGTTGTTGGTAGCAAGGAATATGCGGGAACCCTATTGCTATCGCCCGATAAAGACACCAAAATTGAAGTGTCTTTTAATGAATCTGCGGAAATCCAAGTCAAGATTATTGAAGGCAACGGATTAACGCCCGACGAGATGGCTAAATTGAATGAGGTGTTCATGAATGGCTACCAATCTTACTTAAAAACATGTGCGGATGTTGAAGCCAATCTTCAGTCTGATACACTTCCTGAAGATTATCGGGAATCTATTTTAAAACTGAGAGAAACCTATTTATCCAATATCGAAGGGATGGACAATCTACCGAAAAATTTGAGAACATTGGTATATAATTCGTTGCCAAGTGGTGGAAGTTTATTGTTTGATTATGGCGATAGAAAGCCCAATTTATCATATTTTTCTTTTCTTCGACTTCTTGATTTGAATAACCCTCCTCTTAATTCTCATATCGTTTATCCCACTATCTCAAAATCTATACTGTCCAATAAAGTTTTGAATATTCCCCGATTAGAAGATAAATCAGTTGAGGATTGGTTAAACGAGGTTAAGCCCATTATGTCCGATTTGCTTGGATTCGATATCGGCTTGTTTTACGATGTGTTAACGTTTCATGCTTTTTTAAAACAGTTAGACGATGCTGCAACGCCATTATCAGACAAACAGAAAAGTAATATTCAAGCATATTTCAAGAATCCTACATTTGTTGAATACCTATTTGCAGCAAGTGAAAAAGTGAAAAATCAATTTCTTTCATTGTCAAAAATAATCAATACAACGCCTCAAGTGGCTAAAGAAAAGTTGATGGATGCGATTATTTCAAAATATAAAGGCAAAGTGGTTTTAGTTGATTTTTGGGCAACATGGTGTCAGCCTTGCATTATGGCGATGCGTGAAATAGAACCGATTAAACAAGATATGAGAGATAAGAACATCGCTTTTGTCTATATTGCCGACCCTTCTTCTCCCATTGATGAGTTTGAAAAACGTGTCAAAAAAATCAGCGGAGAACATTATTTTCTGACAGAAGAAGAATCAAAATATTTGTTTAAAAGCATTGATTCAAATAGCATTCCAACTTATCTTTTATACGATGCTAATGGTGTATTGAAAAATAAATCTATCGGATTTTCAGGAGTCGAGGCGATGCGAAAAATGATTGAAGAATTGTTGCCGGACAAATAAAATAAAGTAGTGTATGATAACTTATAACAAAGAAACCCCCATACTTCTTCTTGCCTAATGATGGTATTGAAAATATCACATCGCTTTTTAATGAAATCCAACCTCTTGAAGTCCGACGCTTATATTTGGCTTGTGATTATTCGGCATTGAATGATGATGCGAAAAAGCAGATAAAGGCAATAATAGCAGACGTAAACTGGGATTGTCAAGTTAATACAATGTATAATAAAACCAATTTAGGATATGATAAAACCATGCTAAAAGCCGTTAAACCCTAACTCCGCCGGAATTAGGTGGCTATTTCCCTTAATTCCTTTAATATAAGTGCTTTAGTGTAAAATCATAGCCCACCTATTTAGGTGGCCTATAAAAATCACTAAAATGTTGCTTATCAATGAATAAAACAATTGACTACCTAAATTAAGCGGAGTTAGGGTATAAATGCGGTAATGAGGTTAGTGTGTAGGAGGCATTCTGTGCTTGCTACTAAGGTTGTTTTGTTGAGAAAATTAGGTGAAAATGAGGTTTAAGAGCCATCTTGCGGCAAGTTTTCATTTACCCACATCAAACATTATGAGCTTTTTTTATCTTGGTCATCTTGAAAATTTTATTAAAATCAAGGTTCAGACAAAAAAAATGAGCAACGTATCCTCCCTTTTTCAAAATGAAATGTTTTGTATTTACCAATCATACGGGTTTGCCAATTTTAGCCCATTGATTCTTCTAAAATCGGGAATGTTGTGGGTTAGCAATACCAGCCCATTTTCTAATGCTGTTGCGGCAATAATAGCATCCGGCAGTTTTATTTTATACAATCTACGAATTTCTATCGTTTTAAAGATAACAAACTTGTTGATATCCAAAATAGTAGCCGCATCAACAAAGGATTCAATTTGTGGGGGCACAATCGAAAAGCCTAATAACTCAATTTGGGTAATAGCAGAGATAATTGGGTCGTCATCAAGAATTTCCGCAACCCGATGAGCACTGATAGGAGTAAGCCTTTGTTGGGAAAAATCAATAATAACGTTGGTATCAATCAGATATTTCTGTTCCATTCGCCTCGCATTTGTTCCAATTCACGGTACATGATTTCCGCTTGCGCCGAAGTGATAGAGCCTGCCAATTGTTCCGATATTTTGGTGCGTGGTGTTGCTTTTTTGTTGCTGTGAACAATAACCAACAAATTCATATCTTCCAAATTTTTCAGCAGATTAATCGTTTGCTTATCTTTAAGCCCAACTGTTAATGTGTCCATAATTGTTATTTTTTGCCGCAAAGGTACGCTTTTTGTTCCAAATACACAATTTTTTTTATCTTGGTCATCTTGAAAATTTTGTTAAAATCAAGGTTCAGACAATCAGGATGCGTCCATCATACTCAACCAATTGCTAAACAACCGAATAGCATTTTCGCGCCATTGAAAAGCAATGCCATTCTTGGGGTCATTCCCGATGTAGTAATTGACGGGCATCGCGATGGGTAAGCCTTTGTTCAAATCCCTATGATATTCGGTGTGAAGCGTGTTTGAGGCATATTCGGAATGTCCGGTGATGAAAATGTCGCGCCCCCCATGAGCCGTCACAATGTGTACGCCCGACTCGGCGGACTCGGTCAGCAAGGTCAGTTCGGGAACTTTCAAAATATCCGCTTTGCGAATTTCCGTATGCCGACTGTGCGGCGCATAAAACTCACTGCCAAAGCCACTTACCAATGGCGCGAAGGCATCATTTACCTGATGTTTGAAGACTCCAAACATTTTTTGCCCCAACGGATATTTCGGAATACCATAAAAGTGGTAAAGAGCCGCCTGAGCCGCCCAACAGATGTATAACCGGCTTGGAATATGGTCGCGAGCCCAATCCATGATTTGTCGCAACTCATCCCAATAGGTAACATCCTCGTATTCAATCTGTTCCACCGGTGCTCCGGTAATAATCAGCCCGTCATAAGGCGTATCGCGCACATCTTCAAAATGCTTGTAAAGGGCATCTAAATGCTCTTTAGGCGTGTTTTTGCAAACATGATTTTTGATTTTCAGCCAATCAATCTCGACCGGTATCGGGCTATGGGCAAAAATGCGCAAAAAATCAGCCTCTGTCGCCTGTTTGAGCGGCATCAGATTGAGAATAGCGATGTGTAAGGTGCGTTGTGACATGAAAAACTAATTGTGTTGCAAAAGTACACAATTATTTCGTACTATGGAAAAACAAATCGTCCATCACCACTTCCGACTGAATATTTCCCCAATATTGGTTGTGCCGCACGCCGTTGGTCGTAATCATGGTGATATGAATGGTTTTGCGCGTTTTCGTTTCTTCTCTGAATGCACCGCGTTTTTTGCGTAGCACCTCATCGTACTGTTTGTCGATAATAAACTCATCCTCAGCGTATTTCATTTCGCAAAGGTTGATAACCCTGTCGTTGCGCTCTATGAGGAGGTCGATTTGCGCTGCATTTTCCTTGTCGTTGCTGCGCCACGAAGCCGTTTTTGTTGATACACCGAAAATGCCAAGTTTTTGCTTTATTTGCGGTAAATGTGCCAAACAAACCTGCTCAAAGGCGTAACCACTCCATGCGCGCCGACGAGCATTGTCAATGGCATTTGTCCAAAAATGCGAGTCATCAAACGTATTGGTTTTCAGAAAATTGAAATAGAAAAGCGAATAAAAATCTATCAATTGATAAAGCGAATGCTGCTCTTTTTTGCCAAAACTTTGATAACGACGGATAAAATCGCACTGCTCCAATTCGTTGAGCATATCTGTTAAACCGCCACCATTGGATATTTTGGTCAAGTCAATGATTTCTTCGCGCGTTAATCCCTTTGTCTTTGTGCTTAATGCATCCACAATTTTCAAGTGGTTTGTGTAGTTTTTAAACAAAGAAGCATAAAGGAAAGCAAATTCGTTTTTCAGCGGGGCATCCTCTTTATATAACAGATTATCAATATTTTGCGACACGCTCAACCCTTTTTCAAACATTTCGAGATAATAGGGGATTCCGCCAAAAATCATATAGGCATCGATGATTGATTTGCGGTCTAAAGGAATTTTTTTGTGTGTAAAAAAATCCTCACATTCGCCCAACGAGAACGGTGAAATGTGCATACGGCGCGTAACACGATTGTACAAACCGCCCTTATCGTTAAGCAGTTTATCAATTATCCACGAAGTAGCCGACCCGCAGGCTATCAGCAAAATATCGCTACGCCCCGAAGCCCAAGTGTTCCAAAAAAAATCAACAGCTGTCAAAAAACCCGAACGAGCGGTATCAAACCACGGTAATTCGTCTATAAAAACCACTTTTTTGCCGCGTTTGCCCGAATGTTCAAGCAAATGAATTAGCTGCCGAAAAGCATCCATCCACGACTTGAGAGGTGGATAGGGCATTTTTCCGTAAAAAGAGAGAGCAGCATTAAAATTTCCCAATTGCTCACGTTTAGTGGCTTTTTTCAATCCGCTGATATAAAACGAAAAATCCTGATTAAAATATTCTTTAATCAAAAATGTTTTGCCCACGCGCCGCCGTCCATACAACACAAGAAATTCCGATTTTTTGGACTCAACTAATTGCTGTATATCTGTTTGTTCCTGTTTCCGACCAAGTAATGCCATAGATTATTATTTTATATTCGGCTGCAAAGGTACAAAAAAATATTAGTTTAAGCGAAATATCCGATTATATAGTTCGCTTAAACTCATAAAAAATACGAGTTTAAGCGAATTATAATGTTCTATACTTCGCTTAAACTCATAAAAAATATGATTTTAAGCGAACTATAATGTTCTATAGTTCGCTTAAACTCATAAAAAAATATGAGTTTAAGCGAACTATAATGTTTTATAGTTCGCTTAAACTCATAAAAAATGCGAGTTTAAGCGAACTATAGAACATGACAAGCCGAATTTAACAAAGTTTAACACAAAATGGCTGACAACAATGAATGTTGTTTAAAAATAATATCTACCTTTGCGCCCGATATCTTTAGGGGTGCCCATACGGGCTGAGATCATACCCTTTGAACCTGAACAGGTTAGCACCTGCGGAGGGACGAAGATTTATTTATAGACATTGCGGGTTTGACCCGAAATCATACGATAAATAAAAACATTTCTCACAATTCCCCTTTTTTATAAACAACAGCGTGTCATTGCGGGCGCGATTCGCAATACACGCATAAAAATTATTTATTTTATGAAAAAGGTTTTTTTTCAGAGTTTCTTGGTTTTAGGTGCAGGCATGGTGTCTGCACAAGAGATTGCGGGTCAAGCCCGCAATGACAGTGATGGTGCGGGCATGGTGCTCGCACAGGGGATTGCGGGTCAAGTCCGCAATGACAGCGATGATGCAGGGTTTGCCCGCAGTGACATTAGCTTGCACGAGGTGGAGGTGGTGGCTTCGCGAGCCGGTGAGAAAACGCCGGTGGCTTATTCCAATATGGATAAGCAGGCAATTGAGGCGGCGAATTTTGGGCAGGACATTCCGTTTCTGCTGTTGCTTACGCCCTCTGTCATAGCAACTTCCGATGCCGGCACGGGCATTGGCTACACGGGGTTTCGCATTCGCGGCACGGATGCCAACCGCATCAACATCACAAGTAATGGCATTCCGCTCAACGATTCGGAGTCGCACGGCGTGTTTTGGGTGAACATGCCCGACTTCGCCTCCTCGTTGCAGGATTTGCAGGTGCAGCGCGGTGTGGGCACGTCCACTAATGGTGCAGGGGCGTTTGGGGCGAGTATTAACATGAAAACAGAGAATGTGCCGCTGAAATCCTACGGCGAATTTGACGGCGGGTTGGGGTCATTCAACACCCAAAAGGCGACTTTCAAGTTGGGCACAGGCATTCTCAACGACCATTGGGCATTTGACGGGCGGCTTTCGTCGATTACTTCTGACGGATTTATTGACCGTGCGGCGGTTGATTTGAAGTCCTATTTTGCGCAGGGGGCGTATTTTAACGACCATTCGCTGGTGAAATTTATCACGTTTGGCGGCAAAGAAAAGACCTACCATGCTTGGGATGGCGTGTCGGATTACAAGTTGGCAGAAGGCAATCGCACCTACAATCCTTCGGGTTATATGGGTGAAGACGCGGATGGCAACGAACTTTTTTATGCCAATCAGACCGATAATTATGAGCAAACGCATTATCAGTTAAGCCTTTTGCAACGCTTAAATTTGAATTTGAATTTGAATGTAGCATTGCATTACACCAAAGGGCAAGGCTATTACGAAGAATACAAGGACAACAGAGCATTGGAAGAATATGGTCTTCAAGCAGGGGAAAGTGACTTGATTCGTGAAAAATGGCTCGACAATGATTTCTACGGCGGTATTTTCTCATTGGATTACATCCAAAATAAGTGGAATGTGTCGTTGGGTGGTGGCGCAAATAAATACGAGGGCAATCATTTTGGCTATGTGAAATGGGTGAAAGATTATACCGGAGATGCAGATTTTCAACCTAATCACGAATATTATCGCAGCACCGGCGACAAAACCGATGCCAACATTTATTTGAAAGCCAATTATCAACTGACCAACGAATTAAGTCTTTACGGCGATGCACAATACCGCTATATTGATTATCAAATTCAAGGGAAAAACGATGTCTGGGATTGGAATATTGGGGAAATGCAAAATTTAAATGTACATGATAAGTTCAATTTTTTCAATCCCAAAGTCGGTTTGTTTTACCAAATAAATAAGGAGAATAACGTGTATGCTTCTTTTGCGATTGCCAACCGTGAGCCGAATCGCAACAACTATACTAATGCCAATATTAACGAAATTCCCAAACCGGAACGCTTGCAGGATTATGAATTAGGCTATAAATTCAATAATCGCACTTTCTCCGCCGGAGTCAATTTATATTATATGGACTACAAAGACCAATTGGTTTTGACAGGCAAAGTGAACGAAATCGGCGAGCCGCTGACATCGAATGTACCGGAGAGTTACCGCATGGGTGCAGAACTCGTATTGGGCGCGCGCATTACCTCCTGGTTGAAATGGAACGGCAATTTAACGCTTAGCAGCAATGAAATCAAAAGCTATACCGAGTATATCGATGAATACGATGAAAATTGGGAATGGATGCGTCAGGTCGAAAATGCGTTGGGAACGACTCCGATTGCGTTTTCGCCCAATGTAACCGCCGGAAGTTTGTTTGCCGTGTCTTTGAAAAATTGGGACGGCGGATTGCAATCCAATTTTGTGGGCAAACAATATATTGACAACACCGGAAGCGATGCCCGCAGTTTGGATGCCTATTTTGTCAATAATCTCCGATTGGGCTATACATTCCACTTGAAAGGTGTTAAGTCATTGGCATTGAACGTATTAGTAAATAATTTATTCAATGCCCAATATGAAAGCAATGCGTGGGTTTATTCGTCTTACCAACAAGGAACGCGAAATGAAGACTTCGGCTATTTCCCGCAGGCAGGCACAAATTTCATGGCAAATGTGGTGGTGAAATTTTAATTGGGGCGTTCTGCCGACGATTTTTTTACCCTCCACATTTGGAGTGTCCGCACGAAGTGCATTTCAGGCAACCCTCGGCATAGACGAGGGTTGCTTGACCGCAGCTGGGGCATTTTCTGCCGCGGGCTTCGGTGCCTTCGAGGACGTACTTTTTCAGGGCACGTTCCACCCCGTTTTTCCATGTGTTGATGGACTCGTTGTTGAGTTCCAAGCCTTGTACGAGTTTGATGACTTGGTCCACAGGCATCGCGTAGCGCAACACGCCAGAAAGCAATTTGGCATAGTTCCAAAATTCGGGGTCGAATTTTCCGTCCAAACCTTCAATGGTGGTCTTGTAGCCGCGTTTGTTGGCGTATTGGAAGTCGTAATGTTTTTTGTCCTGTGCGTCCACGCTTTTGATAATCGTGCCTTTTTCAATATTTTTGGGGATGTAGATGCCATCGTCTTCATCGTACAGTCCGGTAAAGATTTCATACGGACGACCGTTGAGCAGCCCCACAAAGGCAATCCATTTCTCGCGGTTGTTCTGAAAACGCACAATTTCTGCCTCCAATTCGCGGGGACGTTTCGCCACAATTACGGGTGGTTCGTAACATTCGCAATCTTGCTCCTCTTTTTTTGCTTCGGTAGCCAACAAAACGCCGCTTCGAGAGCCATCGCGATAGACGGTGCAACCTTTGCAGCCCGATTTCCATGCCTCTATATAGAGTTGATTGACAAGCGATTCCTCTGCCTCATTCGGCAGGTTGATGGTAACACTTATCGAATGGTCGACCCATTTTTGCACGCGCCCCTGCATCTTCACTTTTTGCATCCAGTCCACATCATTGGACGTAGCTTTGTAGTAGGGGGATTTTGCAATCAGTTCGTCAAGTTCCTCTTGGGAATATTTTTTTGCCGCCGGATAGCCATTGGCAATCATCCAATCAACAAATTTGTGGTGAAACACGATATATTCTTCCCACGCATCGCCCACTTCATCCACAAAATCCACTTTCGAGGACACATCGTTGGGATTGACCTTCCGGCGGCGTTTGTAAACCGGCAAAAAGACCGGCTCAATGCCCGACGTGGTCTGTGTCATCAGCGAGGTAGTGCCTGTGGGCGCAATCGTCAAACAGGCAATGTTGCGGCGACCATATTTCTCCATATCAGCCACCAATTGCGGGTCGGCTTCGCGCAGACGGGCGATGAAAGGGTTGTTTTGTTCGCGCGTTGCCTCATAAATCTCAAACGCACCACGCTCACGAGCCAATTTCACCGATGAACCGTAGGCAGCCAAGGCGATGGCTTTTTGCACCTCTTCGGCAACATCCGTAGCCTCCGGCGTGCCGTAACGAAGTCCCAGAGCGGCTATCATATCACCCTCTGCGGTGATGCCGACACCTGTGCGGCGACCTTGCAGGGTCTTGCGGCGGATTTTTTCCCACAGCAACCCTTCGGCGTGCTTCACTTCGTCCGATTCGGGGTCGCTGTCTATTTTTGCAATAATTGTATCAATTTTTTCTATCTCCAAGTCGATAATATCGTCCATAATTCGTTGAGCCAGAGCCACATGCTCTTTGAACATCTTGAAATCAAATTTAGCCTCTTTGGTAAACGGTTTTTTCACATAAGAATACAAATTGATTGCCAACAGTCGGCAACTGTCATACGGACACAACGGAATTTCCCCGCAAGGGTTGGTTGAAACGGTTTTAAAGCCCAAATCGGCATAGCAGTCGGGCAACGATTCCTTGAGAATGGTGTCCCAAAACAGCACTCCCGGCTCGGCAGATTTCCACGCATTGTGGATAATTTTGCCCCACAGCGCACCGGCATCAATCTCGGTAGTGAAAGTTGGTGAGGTGCTGTCCACAGGATATTGTTGTTTGAACAATTCGTTTTCAACCACCGCTTTCATAAAATCATCGGTGATTTTGACGGATACATTGGCTCCGGTCACTTTGCCTTCTACCAATTTAGCATCTATAAACGACTCGACATCAGGGTGTTTGATGGAAACGCTCAACATCAACGCCCCGCGGCGACCATCCTGAGCCACTTCGCGCGTGGAGTTGGAATACCGCTCCATAAATGGCACCAAACCGGTGGAAGTCAATGCGGAATTTTTGACCGGCGAACCTTTGGGGCGGATGTGCGAAAGGTCGTGCCCCACGCCGCCGCGCCGTTTCATCAGTTGCACTTGCTCCTCGTCAATCTTAATGATGGCACCGTAGGAATCCGCCAGCCCGTCAATGCCAATCACAAAGCAATTGGAGAGCGACCCAATCTGGTGATTGTTGCCAATACCGGTCATCGGGCTGCCCTGCGGGATGATGTATTTAAAATGGTCGAGCAAGTCAAACAGTTCCTGCTCCGTCAGCGGGTTAGGATACTTCGCTTCAACACGGGCAATCTCACTCGCCAAACGGAGGTGCATCTCCGCCGGTGTTTTCTCAAAAATGCCACCAAAGCCATCCTTTAATGCGTATTTGTTCAAAAAAACTTTGGCGGCTAATTCATCGCCATTAAAATAATCCAATGAAGCCTGAAATGCTTCATCAAAAGTATAACCTTTTGCCTTCACGTCGTTTATTTTTATTTTTATTTTAAAATTTGAAATTCTATAATTGTTGTCAAAAGTTTGACACTGCAAAAGTAGGTATATATATTAAATCTACCAAATTTTTTAATAATTATTTTTCATTTTGTTGATAAGTTTTCCAAAATAAAAATTAACTGTTTGATTTTCAATTATTTAATTTTTTAGTGAAATAAAAAAAATCTCCAAAATGAAAATCGAGGATTGAAGTGAGGCTAAATTATTTTGGTATCAACCGTAAATTATATGCACAACAAAGGATTGCGGGTCAAGCCCGCAATGACAGACTTTTTAATCAGCCGTAAGTAGGTAAAAATAGTGAGTTATGGCTGATTATAAATCTATAATCAGCCGTAAGTGGGTAAAAATAGTGAGTTACGGCTGATTATAAATCTATAATCAGCCGTAAGTGGGCAAAAATAGTGAGTTACGGCTGATTATAGAATTATATTAACGGAATAAGTCTTTGAGTTTCAGCTCTTTTTGCACCATTTCGGAATATTTGTTTTGTTTTACTCCAAAAGTAGTAAGCATCAATAAATGAACGGCTTTTCGCGTGCGGGTTTCATCTTTGAACGCAAAAATCTTGTTACGCAGGTTTGCGTCGTAGTCTTTGGTGATGGCAAATTCTTTTCCCGCAAATTTTATCTCTACGAGGTTGATGATTCCGTCTTTTCGGTTGATTACCAAATCGATTTGAGCGGCGGGGCTTGACGTTTCGCTACGCCACGTAGAAACAGACGCCTGAATGCCCGCAATGCCCAGTGCTTGCTTGATTTCTGCCGTGTGCAACAAAGCCAGCAGTTCAAAGGCTAAGCCCACCCAAGTGTTGTGCAGCGGCGTGTCTAACGAATTTGCCCAAAAATGCTCATCGTTATACTCGTTTTTAGCGATAAATTTGAAATAAAACAGCGTGAAAGGGTCGATAAGTTGATAAAGCATATCGCGTTTTTTTCGATTGAAAGTGCCGTATTTTCTGATAAAACCGCAATATTCAAGATTTTGCAGAATTTTTGTCAGTGTGCCGCCGGCCTTGATTTTTGCTGTTTCCTCTATTTCGCTGCGAGTCAATCCCTTACCTTTTTTGCCCAATGCTTCCACTAATTTAATATATTCTTCCGATTTGTTAAACAGTGCCGCGTAAAGGTTGTTAAATTCGTTTCGGAGTTCCCCTTTGGGCATAAAAAACAGATTATCAATATTTTGTGCCAAGCTCAACCCTTTTTTTATTTTACTTAAATAGAATGGAATACCTCCCATAATCATGTAGTATTCAGCAATTTGCGTACGGCTCAATTCAATTTTTTTTGCCTTGAAATACATTTCACATTCCAATAAAGTAAACGGTTTGAGAAAAATGCTTGCCGTAAGACGATTATGCAGTCCGCCGTGGTTGTTGAGTAAGTTGTTGATAATCCAGGAAGTAGCAGAGCCACAAGCAATCAGCACAATATCTTTGCGCGCCGAAGCCCAAGCGTTCCAAAAATGTTCCAAAGCCGGAAGAAAATCGGAGCGTGGCGTATCCATCCAAGGCATTTCATCGAAAAACAAAATTTTCCGTTTTTGCGGACTGCGTTCCACAAAATCAATAAGTTGCGCAAACGCCTCCAGCCAATTCCCGGCGGGTTTCAAGCTTTCGCCGCTTGCTTTGTTCAAAGTCAGCGTAAAATTCAGCAACTGACTTTTGGTTTTGGATTTTGCCAATCCTGAAATTTCAAACACAAATTGGTCGGTAACCGTTTCGCGAACGAGAAATGTTTTTCCCACACGCCTCCTGCCGTAAACTGCCACAAATTCCGATATCTCGGATTGTAAAATATCTTGCAGTGCTTGCTGTTCCGTATCCCTGCCAATGATATTACTTTTCATATTTCAACCATTTATCGAATCATAATCAGCCGCAAAGGTATAAAAAAGTTACGATATTTCAAAATATAAATCTATAATCAGCCGTAAGTGGGTAAAAATAGTGAGTTATGGCTGATTATAAATCTATAATCAGCCGTAAGTGGGTAAAAATAGTGAGTTACGGCTGATTATAAATCTATAATCAGCCGTAAGTGGGTAAAAATAGTGAGTTACGGCTGATTATAAATCTATAATCAGCCGTAAGTGGGTAAAAATAGTAAGTTATGGCTGATTTCAAGATAAAAAGTGCTATGTTGCCTGAGCCTGCGTAATCAAACAACATAGAATCACAAATAAGATTAATTTTTGTATATAACGGTATTCATTTCAAAAAAAATATGTAACTTTGCAGCGAAAAAAAAAATACAAATATGAAAGAGATTAAAGTGTTGAATCCTCGTGCTAAAAAGCCACTGCTGTGGTGCTTGGGGGGTGTTGTGCTGCTTTTTGCGGTGCTGTTGGTTTTGCCGTTTGCTTTTAGTGGCAAAATAGTTGAGGTGGCGAAGAAACAAATCAATGAAATGCTGAATGCACAGGTTGATTTTGAGAAAATTTCGCTCAGTTTTATCCGCGATTTTCCGAATGCGTCGGTTGGCATTAAGAACATTCGTGTGATTGGAGTGGATGAGTTTCAGCAGGATACGCTGTTTTCCGGCAAGGAAATCCGCGTGGTAGTCAATTTGATGAGCCTGTTTTCGGACAGCGGCTACGAAGTGCGCGAAATTCGCCTCGACCGACCATATATATATGCCCACATTTTGCCCGATGGCAAAGTCAATTGGGACATTATGAAGTCCGATTCCACCAAAGTGAAAGAAGAGGAGCCGGAAGGCACCACTACGATGAGTTTTCGCCTGCAACTGCGCGACTTTACTATTAAAGATGCCAACATTGTGTATTGGGACGAAAAAGGCAAGACGAAAGCCGAAATTCTCGGTTTGAATCACCACACGGAAGGCGATTTTTCTGCCTCCACATCGCTTATCGAAACCGCAACGTCCATTCAATCCATCACTGTTGGCTTGGGCGGTGTCAATTACCTGTCGAAAGCCAGTTTTGAGTTCAATGTGGATGTGGAAGCCGATTTGGACAGTATGCGGTTTGTGGTCAGCAAAAATTATATTCGCCTCAATGATATGGCTTTAGCACTCGATGGTTGGGTGGATTTGCTGGAACCCGAAGGAATGGATATGGATTTGACGTTGAACACCGAAAAAATACAGTTCAAATCTATCCTCTCAATGGTTCCTGCCCTCTATGCGAAAGATTTTGACGGGTTGAAAGCCAAGGGGAGTGTCACGCTCAACGCTGCCGTCAAAGGGCGAATGGTGGGCGAAACGTACCCGGCTTTTAACGTGAAATTGGCGGTGGCTGACGGTCAGTTCCAATATCCGGCATTGCCCAAAAGCGTGGATGCCATCAATATTGACATTAAGGCGAGCAGTCCTGGAGGCAGTTTAGACCGCACGGTGGTGGATGTTTCGCGTTTTTCGCTCAGTCTGGGCAAAAATCCGTTTGCTATTCAGGCACGTTTGGCAACGCCGATTTCTGACCCTGATTTTTCGGTGAAAGCCAACGGCAAATTGGACCTGGGCATGGTGAAAGATTTTTATCCGCTTGGCGACGACCTCAAATTGAACGGTGTGTTCACGGCAGACCTCTCTGCAAGCGGTCGGATGTCGTACGTCAAGAACAATCAGTATCAGAAATTCAACTTTGCCGGTAATCTCGGTTTGAGCAATTTGTTGTTGAAACTTGCCGGATTTAAAGATGATATAGCTATTTCACAGGCCGGTTTTGTGTTCAACAATCGCTACGCCGATTTGTCAACGGGACAAATAAAAATCGGGCGCAACGATGTGGCTTTGCGCGGCAAATTGGAAAATTATGTTGCCTACGCGCTACTCGAAAACGAATCGCTGAAAGGACAGTTGGATGTTTCTTCTAACTATCTGAATTTGAACGACTTCATGTCCGATACGCCTGAAGAAAAGAAGCCCGAAGAAGCATCTACAGAGCCGATGACGGTCATTGAAATTCCGAAAAATATTGATGCGGCGTTGAATGCCAATTTCAAAGAATTGATATTCGGTCAAATGCAATTCAAGGATGCCAGGGGGGCGTTGCGCGCAGCCAATGGTGAGTTGAAAATCAACAACTTGAGCCTGCTGGCATTTGGCGGCAGTATGAAAGTGAGCGGAGTGTATAGCACGGTTGACCCCAAAGTGCCGAAAGCCAATTTGAACCTCAATATCAACGAGATAGAGTTCACGCAGATATTCAAGCAGGTGGAAACATTGCAAAAAGTTGCACCGATTTTTGAAAGCGCAACAGGCAGAGGCTCAATAGATTTTGCACTCAGAACAACCTTGCTGGGCGATATGTCGCCGGATTTGAAAACTTTGTATGCCAAAGGAAAACTCACCAGCAAATCGGTGGGGTTGCACGATGTGTCCGCCCTCAACTCGTTGGCAGATGCGCTGAAACGCCCCGACTTGAAGTCGCTGTCGCTGAAAAACGTGTCAATCGCCTTTGAACTCATCGACGGTCGGTTGCACACCGAGCCGTTCGACATCAATGTAGCCGACACAAAACTGACGCTCGGCGGCTCTTCGGGCTTAGACCAAACGCTTGATTACAAGGGAAATGTGCAACTGCCGGACAACCTTGGTCTGGGCAAACTGTCGAAAGTGGGTGTAAGCATCGGCGGCACATTCTCCAGCCCAAAAGTGAAAGTGGATGTGTTGAACACACTGAAAGACATAGTGGACGATGCAAAAGCCAAAGTAACGGAAGAGGTGAACAAGCAGGTTGACAAAGCAAAGGCAGAAGTAACACAAAAGGTTGACGAAGCCAAGGCAAAAGCGGATGCCGAACTGCAAAAAAAGCGTGGAGAAGCCGTAGCAGCCGCCCGCGCCCAAGGCGACAAATTACAAGCAGAAGCCCAAAAAGCCGGCGACAAATTAGTGGAAGAAGCCCGCAAGCAAAGCGAATCCATGGTCAGCAAAGCAAGCAACCCCATAGCCAAAAAAGCAGCACAAGTGGCAGGCGACAAATTGGTGAAGGAAGCCCAGAGCAAGTCAGACGGCTTAAAAAAGAATGCACAGCAAGAATCGGAAAAGTTGGTGAAACAGGCTGAGCAGTTGTAAAAAACATAATTGTATTTCAAATTTACTTTGTTCTTTTGCGGCGAGTTTTTGAAATAGAAAATGAGTACTAAATGGCACAGGAAACTAAAATTAAAGAATTAGACCGCGTGGTGGTGCGCTTCTCGGGCGACTCCGGCGATGGGATGCAGTTGGTGGGGACGATGTTTTCCAACCTTTCTGCGGAGTTGGGCAACGAAATCATCACTTTTCCCGACTATCCGGCTGAAATTCGAGCCCCTCACGGCACGCTGAGCGGGGTTTCGGGGTTTCAGATGCAGTTGGGCGCAAAGGAGGTGTTCACCCCCGGCGACAAGGCGGACGTGCTCATCGCGATGAACCCCGCCGCGCTGAAAGTGAATGCACAGTTCCTCAAAAGGGATTCGGTGGTCATCATCGACACCGATTCGTTCGCAAAAGTGGACTTGGAAAAAGCCCTTTTCACGACCGACGACCCGTTCAAGGAATTGGGTCTCCACTCGGTGCAAGTGGTGGCGGCAAGCATCACGCAGATGTGTAAAGACTGCTTGGAAGACATTGTCGGCAACAAACAAGCCCTCAAAAACCGCAACATCTTTGCGCTGGGGCTGGTCTGCTGGCTGTTTAATCGCCCCATCGAGATTGTGGAAAAACTGCTGTCCGAAAAGTTCAAGAAGAAACCGGATGCCTTGAAAGCAAGTTTGGCAGTGTTGCAGGCGGGTTTCAACTACGGGCATAACATCCACGCAAGCGTTTCGACCTATCGCATCGAAACGAAACCTCAAAAGAAAGGTTTTTATATCGACGTAAACGGCAACAAGGCAACGGCTTACGGCTTGATTGCCGCCGCCGAAAAAGCAGGGTTGCAACTATTTTTAGGCTCGTATCCCATCACGCCGGCAACAGATGTGATGCAAGAACTCACCGCGCGTAAAGAGTTGGGAGTCAAGGTGATGCAGACCGAAGACGAAATTGCCGGTATCTGCACCGCCATCGGAGCCGCGTTTGCAGGCAGCCTCGCCGCCACGAACACCTCCGGACCGGGTTTGGCTCTCAAAAGCGAAGCCATCGGCTTGGCGGTGATTGCCGAAATTCCCTTGGTGATTGTGGATGTGCAACGCGCCGGTCCTTCCACCGGTATGCCCACCAAAAGCGAGCAAACCGACCTGCTGCAAGCCCTCTACGGACGCAACGGCGAAAGCCCCGCCGTGGTGATGGCTGCCCTCTCGCCGACCGACTGTTTCGACTCGGCTTATTGGGCAGCAAAAATCGCGCTGGAGCATCTCACCCCCGTTATCTTGCTCACTGATGGCTACATAGCCAACGGCTCGTCCGCCTGGCACATCCCTGATTTGGCAGAATATCCCGACATAAAACCGCCCTACGTGAAGCCCGAACAGCTCGCCCAAAATTGGCAAGCCTACACGCGCGACGCGAAAACGGACGTGCGCTATTGGGCAATTCCGGGCACAGAAGGCTTTATGCACCGCATCGGAGGCTTGGAAAAGGACTACGACAAAGGCTCCATTGCGACCGACCCCGACAACCACCAAAAAATGGTGCAGGTGCGTCAGGCAAAAGTCGATAAAATCGCCGACGTGCTACCACCTCAGGAAGTACTGGGCGACAAGGATGCCGACACGCTGGTTGTGGGTTGGGGTGGCACCTGCGGACACCTCTCCGAAGCCGTTGCCGACGTGCGCAAAACCGGCAAAAAAGTGGCATTCACGCACTTCCGCTACATCAACCCGCTACCGAAAAACACGGAGGAAATTCTCAGGAAGTACAAAAAGGTGCTGGTCATAGAACAGAATTTGGGACAATTCGCAGGCTACCTGCGCTCCAAAATCGGCGGCTTCAACCCTTACCAGTTCAATCGCGTGAAGGGGCAGCCGTTCATCGTAACCCGCCTTGTAGAGGAGATTATTAAAATAATTGAAAAATAATACATATCTGTCATTGCGGGCTTGACCCGCAATCCCCTCCAAAGGGGTGCTCTCTTTCAGGGGATTGCGGGTCAAGCCCGCAATGACAAAAAAAAATATATAGTATGAATAGTTACGAAGCAAAAGATTTCAAAAGCACTCAATTAGTGCGCTGGTGCCCCGGATGCGGCGATTTTGGCGTGTTGAGCAGCCTGCATAAGGCGATGGCAACCTTGGGCGTGGCACCTCACAATACCGCCGTGATTTCCGGTATCGGCTGTTCGTCGCGCTTGCCCTATTATATGAACACCTACGGGTTTCACACCATCCACGGGCGCGGTGCAGCCATTGCGACCGGCACGAAAGTGGCTAATCCGAAGTTGTCCGTTTGGCTCGCAACGGGCGATGGCGACTGTCTGGCAATCGGCGGCAACCATTTTATTCACGCGGTGCGGCGCAATGTGGACATCAATATCTTGTTGATGAACAATAAGATATATGGTTTAACAAAAGGGCAATATTCCCCCACCTCGGCACGCGGATTTGTATCCAAATCATCGCCCTACGGCACGGTGGAAGACCCTTTTCGTCCGGCAGAGTTGGCAATCGGGGCGCGCGGCAAATTTTTCGCCCGCATCATCGACACCGATGTGAAAAACGCTCCTGACATCCTTGTGGCGGCTGCCAAACACAAAGGCACATCTGTAATAGAGGTCATCCTCAACTGTGTGATTTACAACGACGGCATCAACGAATCCATCGTCAACAGGGACGTGCGTGCCGACAAGACCATCACGCTCAAGCACGGCGAAAAAATGCGCTTCGGCAAAGACAACAACCGCGGCATCGTGCAAGACGGCTTCAACCTGAAAGCCGTAACCATCGGCGAAGGTGGACACACGCTCGACAAGGTGCTGGTGCACGATGCAAAGACCGTTGACCCCACCCTGCACCTGAAATTGGCACTGATGGACGGCGGCGAACTCCCTGTCGCATTGGGAATTATCCGCGACGTGGAAGCCCCCACCTACGATGCCGAAATGGAAAAGCAAATCGCCGATGTGCAAGCTAAAAAGCCGTCACGCAAGTTGCGCGACTACCTTTTGACGCTGGATACTTGGGAGGTGAAATAATTTTGTGAAATGGGAAAAGTAATTTTTTGTGAAAAATTATCAAAAATTTTTGTGAAGTTCGAAAAAAATACCTACTTTTGCAGGAATTTTATCTAAATGTACAACAATGGAGTTTAGCGCACAACAAATAGCATGTATTCTTGATGGCAAAATTGAGGGAAATGCTACGGCAAAGGTCAGCAATTTTTCTAAAATTGATGAAGGAAAAACGGGGACAATCACATTCCTGTCTAATCCTAAGTATGCTCACCATCTGTATGATACTCAGGCGAGTATCGCTTTGATTAATGATGATTTCGTGCTCGAACAGCCCGTGCCTCAAAGTCTGACACTCATCCGCGTGCCCGACGCCTATTCTGCATTGGCGCGACTGTTGGAAATGGCAAGTCAGGAAAAGCCGCGCAAGCAAGGTATTGAGCAGCCGTCTTTCATTCATCCATCGGTGAAAATTGGTGTTGAACAGGCAGTCCCCACCGCCACGAATGTCTATATCGGCGCATTTGCCTACATTGGCGAAAACGTCACGTTGGGCGAAAATGTGTCCATTTATCCCCAATCATACATTGGCGATAATGTTACAATCGGCTCAAACACAATGATTTATGCGGGCGTAAAAATATACGACGGCTGCGTTATCGGCAACAATTGCATCATTCACGCGGGAGCCGTCATCGGTTCAGATGGATTTGGCTTCGCAAAAGAGGGCGATTCGTTCAGAAAAATCCCGCAATTAGGCAACGTGGTGGTTGAAGACGATGTAGAAATCGGCGCAAATAGCACCATCGACCGTGCTGTGATGGATGTTACCGCCATCCGTAAAGGTGCAAAATTGGACAATCTGATACATATA